>JAFAPL010000449.1 GCA_019247135.1 Chloroflexota bacterium
ATGCGTGGTGTGGCATCGAACTGCTGTTGCGCCGTTCTGGGCAAGTTGATACCCACCTGATGAAAGACGAGTTGGACCAGCCCAGAGCAGTCGAGTCCGCGGCGCGGGTCCGTGCCGCCGAAGACGTACGGAATACCAAGATATCGATGCGCGATGTCGACAATGAGGGCCTGTCCGCCGTCTGGCGAGCGCGGAGCTACGGGCACCGGTTTCGGCGGCTGCGCCGATTGTTCCGCGGGTGTACTGGTCGTTGGCGGAGGCGCGTTGGGTGCGCCGCCCAAGAGGGTTGCCACCAGAACGAGCGGCAGAAACAGCGCCACCAGCAGCACCACCAGCGCGGCACCGATCAGGCTTGTGAGCATGCTCCAGATCTCTTGCGCACCCGCGTCGAGCACGATTCGCAGAATCACCTGCTGCATCGGCTAGCGACCTCCCAGTGCTCGACGCCCCGCCTGAGCGCCAGAAGATGCTCCAGCGGATGACAGTCCCGAACGACTCTCGCGCGTGTTGTCCAGGCTGCGCCGCATGGAGCTCGATCTTGCCCCGCCACTCATCGGGTGCCAGGGCATCAACCGCGGAATCTGACGCGCGAGCTGCAGGGTCGCCACGCCGAGCAGGAGCGTGACGAGCCAGACCCGCATGTCGGATCCTCTGTCCAACCCCGCCGCGGTTGGGAGTGCCGATGGCAAGTTGTCGATCAGATTTGTCCCGAGCTGGAGGACCAGCACCTGTACGAACTGCACGAACACCGCGGAGAAGAACGTGCTGAACCACAGGCGAGCCCAGCCATACGTCTGCGGCACGATCCAGCACAGGAGCGCCACCGGCGCGAGGATGATGAGCGCATCCACCAGTGCGAGCCGCATCAACATCTGTACGAACAGCAGCAGGGCCATCATCAGGTAGATCACGAGGGCAATCAGGTTGATCAGCACCGCGGCCGCATTCGGTTGTGAAGCGGCGCTCCAGGCCGGAATGGAGCCTGGTCCCAGTGCCTGACACAGCGCGTTGTTCACGTCGATCACGAAGCGCGTCCAGTCCAGGCTCGTATTCACGAGCAGGGCGCCGACAAGGACGCGCGGTACGAGCTCGAGCACGCCGTGATAGGGCGCCCGAATATGCGGGCTCGTGATCAGGTTGATTCCGCCGATGACGGTCATCACGGCGAGAGCGCCGTTGGCGACGGCACGTAAACCACCGGACAGATTGCGGACGACCTGACTGTTGTATGAAAGCCCGGGTGGAGTCTGATTGATGATGTTGCCGTTGCCGAGCAGCCAGTCCATAAATCCAACTGCTTGCGCCGTCGTGTTGCGCCCGACATTGACCAGCAGCGCGTTGAAGGCGGTGGTGAGCCATTTGCCCGGGTCGGACAGCAGGTCAGTGACCCCGCCCGGAGAAGGTGGGTCCGATATCGCCTGCGCCGCGACAGGCGCCGCCATGATCGCCAACGCAACTACAACCACACCGCAGGCAGCCGTGACGCGGATCAGTCGACTGCTCATGGGGCTCCCTCAGACGTGTCGTCTGCTCCCAGCAGGACGGACCAGTACTCGATCGAACCCAGGCTCGTTCGATTCGCGACAACGGCGCGTGAGTGCGCCGAGTCCCACTCAGCCGCGAAATTCCGCGTTGCGTTGAGCGGCACGTCGAGTATTCGGTCCAGGCGATTGCCGGAACTCAGAACCTCCACTGCGAGCTTGGCGTCGTCCCCGGATCCAGCACGGCCGAGGCCGACGATCCGTCCGTCAGGCGCCCAACCGGGCACGGCGAACTGCGCGGCTCCGACCGGCGTGGGCAGGGACTCCGACACGCTTGCTTCGAACACCACATGTACTGGTGTGGTCTGAAACCAGGTCGACGGCGCCGGCGGCGCGCGGAATTGCTCAGGCGCGCTGAACAGAAGGTGTTGACTATCGGACGCCCAGCCAACCGGCGCGTACGGCAGAGGCGGTCCACTCGAACCCTCCAGGTCTGCCAGATAGCGGAAGCTGCCGTCGGCGCTCATCAGACACAGCGCGTTCAACGCGCCCGCGTGGACCACAAACGCGACATGCTGACCGTCCGGGCTCCAGCTTTCTGAGCCGGGCACGACCACGCTGGGCAGGCTGCGCAACTCGCGCGCAGCGTCAGCGGTATGGTCCACCCACCACAGCCGCGTCAACGGTGCGGGATCAGCGGTCGACGCCCTTCGGCCAGTGACGACCAGCAGAGCCTCAGCGCGTGGACTCCAGCTGGCGTCCAGTACTACTTCACCTGGCGGAGGTCGCCAGCCCGCGTACGTGCCAGACGATGCCGTCGATTGCAACCACAGCACGGCGCCGGATGTGGCCTGTTGGTCCGCGGTCAGCGCTCGCGGGCCGATGTCACCGCCGACGTATGCCGCGTACGTACCATCCTTCGCCACGGCCACGCGGGTTGCGGTGATCTCCGTCAAGATCGGCTCGATGGCGCCGGTTGATGGGTCGAGCCGCCAGGTCTCAAGCTGCCCAGGCGCGAGCATCGCCGTCAGCGCAAGCTCGCCGTCATCCAGCAGACGAACGTCATCGAGCGTCGCTCCAGGAAGCGCCGGCCGAATACGCGCGACGACGGGCTGAGCGCGGAACAGATTCGCGTCCAGGCTTGCGCCGGGCATGCCGACGTCTACTTCGTAGTTACCGTCGTGTGCGCCGGGTGCGCGGATCGCCGCAGAGTGGTGACCGGGTGCTAGCGAGAGCTCGAGGGGCGTACGGCCGCGTTCGCGGTTGTCAACCCAGACCCGCGCGTTGGACGGGTGCGATGCAATGCGGAGGGGGACGCCTGGCGCGCTGGCGAGCGCGTCCGCCCGCCCAAGCTCCGCCAGGCCCGCCGCAATCCCGACCGCCAGCAGGACGAGGACGCAGACCACCCACACGCGTCGCAGGCGAAGCCACGCCCGCAGCTCTGACCGGCTCGGCGGTTCGAATACGACTTCGATGGGGAACTCCACAGCACCTCCGCTGGCGATCGGGATGGGACCAGCATGCCGAGCGGGGCGTCACGCGGAGCGTCACGTGGAGAGCAAAAAGCGTCACGTAGAGCGTCATGTGGACGTCACAATTTCCAGTTTTCGGAGCGAAAGCGTCACGCAGAGCGTCACGTGGCGCTTTTTCGGTCGGCGGCTAACCGAACGCAAAGTTGAAGATCGACCAAATGCGTCGTGGTCGCCACGCCAGTGGCTGGCCGCGCCGCATGCGTGGCAGTCGACGCCTCTCGGCGAAGCCGCGAGCGGCGAGGACCCTCGCCGCGGCATCGTTAGAGGTTGGAACGATGAGCTGCACCTCGGGCGAGCCTCCGTGCGCGATCAGCACGTCGAGCAGCCGCATCCCGGTTTGCTCGTCGTCGTCATCGCGAGTGACTGCCGGGCCGAGTCCCCACGGCGTCCGCAAGGCGTACCCGCGAATGCACACTCCATCTTCCAGGACCCAGCCGGTCGCGAGGGCGCGCAGCGCATGCGCGCGGTCCTCATCAGTGGCCGCGCGATCGATGGCGTAGACGCGCGGCAGGTCCCGCATCTTCAATGGCCGTATTCGAGGATGGATCGGTTGTGGCTGATCCACCGGACCGCGCCACACGGAGTAGCCACCGCCGGTGTCCTCGACGAAGTCAAAGCGATCGTAAATGGGTTTGCCGAGCTCCGTGGCGGCGAGCAGCACGGTCGTGCAGCCCAGGCGGTCCAGTGCAGCGAGGCTGGTCCGAGTGAGCTCCGCGCCCAGGCGCGCGACGAACACAAGCCCGAGCCATCCGACGGAGCCACTGTGCATGGTGACGCTCGTTCCGACGATCTCGCCGCGATACTCGGCGACGACGCCTTCGCAGGCATCGTGACGCGTGTAAAAATCCAGCGATTGGCGACGATCGCCCCAGCCGCCTCCAGAATGGCCGTGCTGGCGCTGGCGACGTCCTCACGTAACATCGGTCGAATCTGGACGGCGGCAAGATCAGTCAACGCAGGCAATCCTCGCCATCGGGGGACGGGCTCGGCGATGCCGCGGTTGTGGACCGTAGCCAACCTGGACGCAACATTCTGCGCGTGGCCCGTAGCCGCAAACTGCTGTGCAGGTCAGACCGCGGCTGGCTGGCGCGCGCTTCCGTCCAGCTCCTTCAACAGCCGCTCGAACTCCAGCGCGGTCTCGCGAGTGGGCTCGTCCATACCGGCTACTACTTTACCTTCAGTGTCCGAGGCGAGCTGGCGGAGCTTGGAGCGCATGCGCCGCTCTTCGCGCACGAGCGCGACACGGTCGCCCCGCCCCGCGTGGATGCGGAAAAGGGCCAACCACGCCCGCTCATCGCCGGGGTCCATTTCCGTCAGGTCGCGGTACGCGTCGATGGCGGGTGGGAGCAGATCGTTCGCGGCGTACAGGTCTGCCAAAGACAACGTCGCGGACTGATACAAGCGCCGAAAGTGCTCGCGCAACGTGACGCCGCTGCCGTCCCGGTCTTCTGCCCAGGCGTAGCGTCGTGCTTCCGGACCTTCGAGCAAATCGCCGGTGTAGAGCGCACGTGCGCGCTCCAGCCGTTCGATCATGAGCGTCGGCGGGGCTGGGGCGGTGCGCTTGGACGGGACGAGCTCCAGGAACTCCTGCGCGTCGCTGTAGATGACAGCTGGGTCGAGCCGCAGGCGGGCAGATCCAAAGATGCCGTCGCCCTGTTGAGCATCCTTGTCCTCTCCCAGCAGCTTGCGCAAACGGTAGCGCAGCTGGCGGATGCGGTGCGCGGGCTTATCGACATCGCTATCTGGCCAGAGCGCGGCGACGAGCTGGTCACGCGCAACGCCATCGATCGGCTGACAGGCGAGAAAGAGCAGAAACTCCCAGGGCTTGACGTCCCCGCGCGCGCGCCCGGGCCAGACCTGTTGGCCGTTGTAGAGGACGCGCGGGCCGCCGAAGCAGAGCACCTGGAGCGGTGGACCGCCGGCTCCGGTTTGCTCAGCGGGATCAATGCTGGACTCCGGTAGCTGCGGCGCACCGCGCTCTGGCTCAGCTTGCGATTCCGAGGGCGCAGCATCGATCGTCTGCTCGGCAATCGGACCACCAGGTTCGACCGGCGCGGGAGACGGGGCGGGAGGCGCAGCGGAGGCGTAGGCCGTCCGCATGACGCGCACGAGTCGCTCGAGATGCTCAGCGGTGACCTGGAATCCAAACAGTTCGACCGGTTCACGGTTGTCAATGCGCAGCAACAGGCGGCCACCTCCGCCCAGGAACGCCGCGTCGGCGACGCCCAACATTCCGACGCTGAGCGCTTCGTCCTCCATGTGCAGCACCATACGGGTCGCGAACTGCGTCACAGCCGGCAACTGGACGGCTTCGGTCGGCATACTCGTTGCGGCAATCACGCGCACGCCAAGGGCGGCCGCGTGAGGCATCAATAGCTCCAGTTCGGCGCTACGCTCACGCAACTGAGTGAGCTCGGCCAGCACGACGACGAGCTCCGGGTAGCCTCCAGTCTCGGTTGCACGATGGTCCAGCTCGTGTCGCAGGTCCGCGAGCAGACGGTCCAGCTCGGTCGTGTTGGACGGGTCGAGCGTCCGCTGCAGGTGCGGCATCGCGCCGAGCGGCGCCGGCAACGCACGCGGCTCGGCCACCATCCACATCCGCAGCTGGTCTGGTGAGCAACGCGCGGCGAGCGTAGCGAGAAGACTGGTGAGAATGACGTCCGCGCCGTGACCAGGATGACTGGCGATCAGCAAGTTGCCGAGCGCCGGCCACGCTCCCGACAGGATCTGGTGATCGGGCAACGCGCCAAGCGGAACGCACAAGTCGGCCGCGGAGCGCTCGGCTTCGGCGGTGGACAGAAGTCGACCTTTGCGGGTTCGAACGAGTCGCAGCAGGACGTCTTCGTCGCCGGTCACGTACGCCTCCGCCTGCGAATCTAGGCGTGCGCCAATTTCGGGCGCGAGATCGACGAGCACTGCCTGTTCAGATACGCCACCGGAAAGCGTCAGCGTCGTCGAACTTCTGCCGTGGCGCACGGCGACGACTCCAACCTGCTGCAGGTTGTACTCATGCAGGAACGCACGGACCTGGCTCACAACCGCCGCGACCGGGTCCGATGCGCCGGGCTGCAATCCGCGCGTGAAGGCGTGAGTCAGCTCGGCGGCGGCGTAGCCACCGGTGACCACGACGTCCGACTCCGGTTCGCGGCTGAGTGGCCGCAAGTGCTGACGACGTCGCACGACGAACGCTCTGGCTCCAGCGGCGATCGCCAGCGCGCCCGCCGCACCCGCGATGGGTACCACCGGCGGAGTCTCGATCTCGGGCTGCCCGACCGGAGGTTCGGGCACACCCGTTGCTGCGGGCGTTGGGTCCGAGGCGCCGGAGCGGTTCAGCTTCGGGCTCCTGCGGCGGGACGATGGCGCTGACGGTGGGAGACGCGGCCGCGGTGAGATCGGGGTCTGCAACTCCCGGTTCTTCGGCCGAGGAGCGGAGAGCAACCGTCGTGTCGGGCGATGGTTGCGGAGCGTGGGCCAGCAGCGGCGACCCTGCGCTCCGGTCTGCCGGGTCGGCATCGGCATCCTGCGAT
>JAFAPL010000517.1 GCA_019247135.1 Chloroflexota bacterium
CAGACTGCGCGACAGCTCCCGCCCGAGCGAGAAAGTGTAGGCACGCGGTGACAACCGAAACCCAATCCGCCGCGAACGACAGTAACCCCGTCGCTCCACCTGTAGATCTGACCGCGTTGAACCGGGCGTGGATCACCGGGCCTCATCCGGCCGCGCTGGCTGAGCTGGAAGCGTCCGAAGAGGCCGAGCCCGTTTCGACCATCAGCCCGCGGGGTGACGTCGAGGGCTACGAAGACCATGTTCGCATGTACCTGCGTGAGATCGGCACCGTCCATCTCCTCACCTGGGAGGGTGAAAAACGGCTCGCGCGTGCCATGGAAGCAGGCACCTACCTCCAGGACGTGATCAGACCTGTTGTTGCCGGATTTGGGACGGCGACCGTCCGTGGCATGTACATCGGCTGCTACCGGCGTTTGCGGGATGTGTACCGCTTCCTGGTGGCCGACGCGCGGCGTGAAAACCCGCAGGTCGACGGCTGGGAGGCAGCCTGCCGCGTGGCAGCTCGTGCGGACGTTGACCCGGAACACATTCGCGTGGTCGCCGAGGTGCTGGAGGTCCCGTTCGAACAAGCGGAGCACTCGCTGGTCGAAGCCTCGATTCTGTGCCACATCCTGCCAGACGAGGTGTTGCGCTGGTGCGGTGTGCGTCAGCAAGACGGCGACCTGCCCGATATCGCCACATTCGAAGCCGACTGTCTCGACCAGTCCGATCCGGACGCGCTCGAGGATGCGCTCAACGACATTGAGTACGAGTCGAACAAAGCCAGGCGTGACCTGATCGAGGCCAACCTGCGCCTGGTCGTCTCGGTTGCCAAGAAGTACGTCGGGCGCGGCATGTCCCTCCTGGACCTCATCCAGGAGGGGAACATCGGCCTGATGCGAGCCGTCGAGAAGTTCGAGTTTCGCAAGGGGTACAAGTTCAGCACGTACGCGACCTGGTGGATCCGTCAGGCGATCACGCGGGCGATCGCCGACCAGGCGCGCACGATTCGCATCCCGGTGCACATGGTCGAGACGATCAACAAGCTTTCGCGCCTGTCGCGCCGGCTCGAACAGGACATCGGGCGCGAGCCGGCCGACGAGGAGCTCGCAGCCGAGCTGGAGCTTGGTCCCGAGCGGGTTCGTGAGATCAAGAAGGCGGCGCAAGAGCCGGTTTCACTCGAGATTCCGGTTGGCTCGGAAGACGATTCACATCTTGGTGATTTCGTGCCCGACGAAGCGTCACTGTCGCCTGCTGATGTCGCAACACGCCAGATGCTCAAGGAGCAAATGGACGACGTGCTGGACTCGCTCACGTCGCGAGAGCGACGGGTGTTGCAGTTGCGCTTTGGACTGGAAGACGGTCGCCAGCGAACGCTGGAAGAGGTGGGCCGCGAATTTGGCGTCACGCGCGAGCGCATTCGTCAGATCGAAGCCAAAGCGCTGCGCAAATTGCGCCACCCCACGCGCTCGCGCAAGTTACGCGACTATTTCGACCACTAGGTTTTCTTTGTGATGTGGGAGCCCGCTCATGAGCGGGCTCCCCCGACCTGGACTTACGTGGGGGGCTTCCGGTAAACGCCACGGCGGCGTAAGATGGCGCGCAGCCGAGTATGCAGCTGTGGTCCTTCGCCTCGGGCAGCGACGGCAACTGTTACCTGGTCGAGTCCGAAGGGACCGCGGTCATGGTCGAATGCGGGCGGCCTTACCAGCAGATCAAGGATTGCCTCGCCCGTGTCGGCATCGAACCAGACGCGTTGAGCGGCGTACTGCTGACACACGCACATGGTGACCACTCGCGCTCGGCCCGCTCCCTGTCGCGAGAGTTCAACGTGCCGATCTACGCGAGCCGGGGCACGCTCGCGGCGCTCGGGTTTCAAGAGCAAGAGCACACACATGCGCGGCCGATGGACTCAGGCAAGACCGTCAGCATCGGCCAGATGGACGTCACCCCGTTCGCCGTCCCACATGATTGCAACGAGCCCTTCGGGTTCCGACTCGAATCAGGCACCGGCCGAACCTGCGTCACGACAGATCTCGGCTGGGTACCGGCGAGCGTCGCCCGCCAGTTCCGCGACCTGGACTTGCTGGTGCTCGAAGCCAACTACGATCCCTATCTTCTAGAGACAGGCACCTACCCTGTGTTTCTCAAGCGCCGGGTCGCAGGCACCTACGGGCACCTGTCGAATCAGGCAGCGGCGCATGCCATTGCCGCGTGTGGCGACCGCGCACCGCGCTCGGTCTGGCTGGCGCATCTGAGTGAGCAGAACAACAGCCCGAAGCACGCCCTGCAAACCGTCTTTCGTGTATTGAAGCGCCGCGGCCTGACGCACATCTCGCTCAAGACCACCCTGCACAGGCGTGCCAATCTTCACTGGACCAGCGCCGTCGCGCGCGAGCGTCAGTTGCAACTGTTCTCGGTCTGAAGACATTCGGCGGAGCGTCGCTGCTTGCTAGCATCTCGCCAGCAGAGCATGCCGCCGCGCTCGAGCGATGATTTGCGTGGGTCGTTTATCGACTTCTGGCGCACGCGAGACGCCCACCTACAACCTTCGTCCAGCCTGATCCCCTACAACGACCCGACGGTGCTGCTGACCACCGCCGGGATGCAGCAGTTCGCGCCCTACTTCCTGGGCCGAGAGACCTCGCCATACCCACGCTACGTCTCGGTCCAGAAGTGTTTTCGGACCTCGGACATCGACGAAGTCGGCGACCGCAGCCATCTCACGTTCTTCGAGATGCTCGGCAATTTCTCGGTCGGCGACTACTTCAAGAACGAGGTGATCCCCTGGGCGCTCGAGTTCGTGACCGAGCACATGGGCCTAGAGCGCGAGCGGCTGTGGATCACCATCCACGAGACTGACGACGAGGCGAACGAGATCTGGCTGGGCACCGGCATTCCACAGCAACGGATCAAGCGCTTCGGCGACGAGCACAACTGGTGGGGCCCGCCGGGCAAGTCAGGACCGTGCGGCCCCAACAGCGAGCTGTATTACGAGCAGGGCCCGGGTTTCGGGTGCGGTTTCCCGGAGGATCCGCCAGGCTGCGATTGTGGACGCCTCGAGTTCTGGAACCTGGTGTTCATGCAATACAACCAGGACGAGCGGGGCGTCCGAACGCCTCTGCCGGCCAAGAACGTGGACACGGGCATGGGTATCGAACGCGCGGCCGTCGTCGCGTTCGGTTTGAAGTCCATCTATGACACCGACCTGTTCCGACCTCTGATCGATGCCGCCGCGCGGCTGGGCCAGACGGAGTACGGCCGCGACGACGCAAACGACTATGCGCTGCGCGTTCTTGCCGACCACGCGCGAGCGATGACGTTCCTGGTCCTGGATGGGGTCGTGCCCGGCAACACGGGCCGCGAGTCCGTTCTGCGGCGGATCGTTCGGCGCGCGATTCTGTACGCACGTCGCCTGAAGATCCAGTCCGCGTTTGTCGCGCACATGGTCGACGCGGCCGTAGCTCGCATGGGCGACCACTACCCGGAACTGCGCAGCGATGCCGTGCGTATCAAACAGGTCCTCTCGGCCGAAGAAGAGTTGTTCGAGCGGACGCTCAGCGCAGGCGTGACCCAGATGGAACGGCTCATCGGGGAGACGCGCACGAGCGGCAAAACACACGCCGAAGGTGCGCGTGTCTTCGACTTGTTCCAGACGCACGGCTTTCCCGTAGAGCTCGCTGAGGAGATGCTGCGAGAGCAGGGCCTCGAATTCTCGCGTGCTGAATATGACGATGCATTCGCCGCCGCACGCGAACAGGCGCGGAAAGGCGCCCGCTTTTTGCAGCAGTCTGCCACGGGCGTCGGCGAATTCGGCGGCCTGCCTGCCACCGAGTTCCTTGCCTGGACCTCGACGCAGAGTGATGCACGCATACTCGCGGTGCTAGTGGAGGGAGCGCCCGTTCGAGATGCACCGACGGGAGCGCGCGGCAAGGTGGTGCTCGAGGCGTCGCCGTTCTATCCGGAGGGTGGCGGCCAGGTCGGTGATACCGGTCGCATCAGCACGGACGAGGCGGTGTTCGAGGTTGAGGATACGCAGCTCGATGGCGGTGGACACATCGTCCACAGCGGCCGCGTCGAGAGCGGAACGATTCGCGTCGGCGAGCCGGCGCGTGCCGAGGTCGACGTGCAACGCCGGGACCGCTCGCGTCGACATCACACGGCGACTCATCTCCTGCACCGTGCCCTCAAAGACGTGCTCGGCGAAGGCACCAGTCAGCAAGGCTCGTACGTGGGGCCTGATTCGTTGCGCTTCGACTTCAACTACCAGCGCGCCATGAGCCCCGAGCAGCTCGACGAAGTCGCCGCGATCATCAACGACCGCGGCATGGACGATCTTCCCGTCGACTGGGAGATCGTGCCGCTCGACCGCGCCCGACAAATGGGCGCGGTGATGATGTTCGGTGAGAAGTATGGGGATGAAGTGCGAGTCGTCTCGATCGGCGACTACTCGCGCGAGCTGTGTGGGGGTACGCACACCCACCACTCGGGCGAGCTCGGCTCGGTGCTGATCGCCGCCGAACACGGGATCGGCTCGGGTAAGCGCCGCATCGTCGCGTACGCGGGACGGGCCGCGCTGGCGCACCTTCGCCAACGACTCGAGACACTCGAGAGTCTCGCGACACGTGTCGGTGCGCGAACGACCGAGGAGCTACCTCAGCGCATCGAATCGTTGCTTGAAGAGGTCGAGTCGCTCAAGCGCGAGCTGCAGCGGCGACAGCAACAACAAGCACATGCGTCGGCTGGCCAGCTCGCCGCGCGTGCTCGAGACGTACGCGGCGTGAAAGTCGTCGCAGAAGCCGTCTCGGGAGCATCGCGCGACGAGCTCGAGCGCATGATCGACGCCGTTCGGCAGGACCTCGGGTCCGGAGTGGTCGTGCTCGGGGTCGTGGTTGACGGCCGCATCAACTTTGCCGCGGGCGTGACCCGCGATCTCTTGTCGCGCGTTCGTGCGGGTGACGTTATTAAGGAAGTGGCCGCTCGCGCTGGCGGCGGTGGCGGTGGTCGGCCCGAGTTCGCGACGGGCGGTGGCACGCAACCAGAGCGCCTCGGAGACGCACTCCAGCACGCCTTCACGGTTGTCGACCAGGCTTTGTCGAGTGGTTGAGCGCCGCGCGGCGCACTCGTACAGGCATTCGCGTCCGTAACGTGGACGTACCAAGCTCCACCGTTTTAGCGGTGATTGGATGGTAGGCTTCACGCGTATGATTGGACGCGCACGGCGGTCCACCCGCGCGGAGTAGGCGTCGCCGTTGCTGGCCACGATGTTCTTCCGACGCGCAAGAGTCGCCCCGCGATCTCAGGAACTGGTTTTTCTGGACGCCGACGACGATCTGGGAACCATCCGCTCCAAACTCGAATCCAGCAGCGCCGAGGAGATCTACCTGGTCATCCCGCGGCGCTCGTCCGTCCTCCGCACGCCGCTCGAGTTCCGCATCCTCGCCCGCATCGCCAACGAGATGTCCTCAGAGACAGTCCTCGTTACCGATGACCCGTCGCGTCGACGGCTGGCCCACCAGGAAGGCTTTCGGACACGCCGCTCGCTGCGCACGCTGAAGCATCTGATGCTTGGGCCCGACCAGGCCCCGCCGCGAGTTGTGGTTCCAGACTGGGTGCCGCTCCCGAACGTGCTGTCTTTTTTCAGCTTTTTGGCGCTTCTGGTGATCGCCGCCGCGGCCGTCCTGGTGGCCTATCCGGTGATGCATGTGACGCTGGTGCCCCAGACAAACACGGTCAGCCGATCGGTTGACGTCACGGTGGACCCTGATGCCCAGGCCGCCGACCCGTCCACCGCGACCTTACCTGGGCAGCTCATGACGGCGCAGATCGACGTGTCCGACTCTGTTGAGATCCCGTCTGACCGAACGGTAGGCCAGGACAAAGCGCACGGCGAGGTCGTCGTCACGAACCGACGTGACGCCGCCCTGAACCTGCCCAAGGGTACGAGCGTGGCAACCGACGGGGGCCCAACCTTCGTCACCGATCAAGACCAACAGCTTCCGCCCCGTGTACCGGTCCGCGTGGGCATTACCGCGAGTGATCCCGGCTCTGGTGGCAACGTTGCGGTCGGCGCGATCACTCACTTTCAAGGTGGCGGGCTCGATCAGCTGGACGTAACCAATCAGCGACCGACCACCGGCGGCACCGACCGCCAGGCGAAGGTCGTGACCGCCGACGACAAGAAAAGCCTCGAGGACAAGCTCAAAAAGGCTGCCGAGGATAAGGGCTTCTCCGCGTTACAACAGCGAGTCGGTGCTGACCAGACCCTCGCGCACGAATCGGTCACGGTGGATGTAAAAGGCGAATCGTTCGATCAGGACGTCGGCGCTGAGACGGACCAGCTGACCGGGCGCATGACCGCCGCGGTCAGTGGCACCGTATTCCAGAACCTGGCGTACAACGACCTGGTCGGCAAGGTGCTCGAGCACGGCGCTGCATCGGGAGACCAACTGGGAGCACCGGCATCCCTGGGCACGCCGGGTGTACTGAAGGTCGACGGCCACAAGGTCATGCTCCGTGTGGACGCCTCGGGCGTCCTGCAAAGCGCGATCGACGCGGACGGGATCAGGCGCGCGTTGGTCGGAAGCTCGCCCCAGGATGCTCGCACGTACCTGGGCCGCCTGAGTGGATTGGCGGAACCGCCCAGCGTCGACGTCACGCCGTCGTGGGCGCCGCGAGCATTCCGCATTGACGTCAATGTGCGAGGGCCGAAGTAGGCCGCTGGACGGCCGCGGGCGGGTTCTGGGCGTCGACGCCGGCGAGCGACGTGTGGGCGTCGCACTCAGCGACGAGCTGCGCATGCTGGCACGACCGGTGACGGTGCTCGATCGGCGCAACGGGCTGGCCCCCGTGCTGGATGCCCTTGCCCTTCTCGCCGAAAAGGAAGGCGTCACGCAGATGGTCGTTGGTCTGCCGTTGAACGCCGACGGTACTAGTGGCCGCCAGGCCAGGCGCGCGGAGGAATTTGCACGCGTTGCTGCGCGTGTGGTTGGCGTGCCCGTGCAGATGTGGGACGAACGCTTGTCGACAGCCGAGGCTGAAGCAATCATGCGTTCGCAAGGCCGGAATCTTCGTCGGGCCCGGCAGCATGGCACTGTGGATGCGGTCGCGGCCGCGGTGATCTTGCAGGACTATCTCGATGCGCAGCGCTCAGCTTTAGCCCCACCCACACCTGGAGCAGAGCAATGATCGCCCGCCTGCTCGTCATCCTCTTTGCCCTCGTCGTGATCGGCGCAGGTGTGTTCGTCGGCTCCTACTTGCTGGGTGACTCGAGACCGCTGCTTTCGACCAGCCTCGGCCAGGCGGTGGACCCACTCGCGCCGGTCGACGCGAACGACACGTCTCTGCAGACGGTGACGATCCCGCCCGGTTCGACCGCCGCGGACATCGGCGCGACGCTGCAGTCGCGTGGTCTCGTGCGCTCCGGCCTGGCGTTCCGTCTTGCCGCAGAACAATCGGGAGCTGGAAGCAATCTGGCCGCCGGTGATTACGAGCTGAGTCGCTCGATGTCGACGTCCGAAATCATCGACGTGATCGCAAAAGGCCAGGTAAAGCGCGGACTGATCGCCACCATCCCGGAGGGTTGGCGCAGCGAGCAGATCGGGGATCGGCTGGAAGCCACAGGCGTGGCCTCACGCGAGGAGTTTTTGACCGCGGTTGCGACGCCCCCGACGGTGCCGGGCATCGAGTTCTTAGGAGCTCCGCCGCTGACGAAGCTCGAAGGCTACTTGTTCCCGGAAACGTACGAGGTCAAGCAGAAGGTACCTGGCACACACGCGGCGGAGCTGATGGTGCGTATGTTCAGCCAGCGGGTCGGGGATGAGATCCGCGGGACCAACGAGTCGAAGCTATCGGCTCGGGACATCGTGACGCTCGCGTCCGTGGTGGAACGCGAGGCGAAGGTGGCGTCCGAACGGCCGACGATCGCGAGCGTGTATCTGAACCGTCTGGCGGCGGGGCTGCCGCTGCAGGCGGATCCGACCGTGCAGTATGCGATCGCAACGCGGGATGGGCCCGCCGCTGCCGCGTACAACTACTGGCGACCATTGTCGGCCGCGGACTTGCAGATCGATTCGCCGTTCAACACGTATCTCTACCCTGGGTTGCCGCCGGGGCCGATCTGCAACCCTGGCGAGCCGTCGATCAAAGCCGTTCTGCAGCCGGCACACACGGATTACCTGTACTTCGTGGCGAAGAACGACGGCAGCGGGGAACACCTCTTTGCGCGCACGCTCGAGGAGCACAACGCGAATGTCGCGCGCGTGAGCGCCCACTAGTTGCGTTAGATGTACCTGGCGTGCTGCCGCGACTCTTCCGTGTGGGTTCAAGGGCTGGAAGCCCTTGAAAGATCCCGGAGGAGTGAGCGCCAGCACGCCAGAATCACCCCGTGGAGCGCCCGCGGAATGCGGCGCGGGCCGCGCTTGTTACACTCTGTGTAATCCCACACGCGGTATTCGTGCGCGCTCCGTGGCCCCCTCTGAGTGGGGGTCCAGCCACACCGCGGAGGACAAACGGAGGTTTTCAAAACACACCTGATGCCCGCCCCTGTACAGATGAAGACGCTGCTCGAAGCAGGCGTCCATTTCGGCCATCAGACCCGCCGCTGGGACCCGCGTATGCGGCCCTTCATCTTCACCGAACGCAACGGCATTCACATCATCGATTTGCAGCAGACCGTTCGTCGACTCGACGAGGCGATGATGTTCGTGCGCCAACAAGCTAGCGACGGCAAGATGATGCTGTTCGTGGGTACAAAGAAACAGGCCCAGGACACCATCGCCGAGGAAGCGACGCGCGCCAATATGCCGTACGTCAATCAGCGCTGGATGGGCGGCACGCTCACGAACTTCAGCACGATTCTGACCCGCCTGCGGCGCATGGAAGATCTCGAGCGGCGCAAGGAAGCCGGCGAGTTCGAGCAGCTCCCCAAGAAGGAAGCCATCCAACTGGATGACGAGCTCGAGAAGCTGCAGCGCATGCTGGGCGGCCTGCGCAAGACGTATCGCCTGCCGGACATGGTTTTCGTGGTCGACCCACATCGAGAGGCCATCGCCGTCGCGGAGGCGAATCGGCTCAAGCTGCCGATCATCGCCATGGTTGATACCAACTGCAATCCGCAGCAGATCGACTGGCCGATTCCCTCGAATGACGACGCCATTCGTGCCGTCCGCCTGATTGCCGGCAAGATTGCCGACGCGATCGTGGAGGGCCGCGAACAGCGCGCAGCCGTCATGGGCGAGCCGCTCCCGGAGCGTGGACTCGAGGAAGAAGAAATCGAAGCGATGCCGGCCGAGCTGCCCATGATGACGGAAGAGGACTTCCTCATGGACGAGTACGACATGGACGAAGACGAGGACGCATAGGGAGGGGTTATTCAAAGGGGGCTTCGCCCCCTTTCACCCCCCGGGAGGGTTTCAACAAGTGCCGTCAACGACGGAATTGATCAAGGAGCTCCGCGAGAAGACAGGCGCGGGGATCATGGAGTGCAAAAAAGCGATCGAGGACGCCGTCGGCGACCTGAGCCAGGCCGAGCAACTGCTCAAGGAGCGCGGCCTCGCCAAAGCCGCCAAGAAGATGGACCGCGAGGCGAATCAGGGCCTGGTCGAGAGCTATATCCACGCCGGTGGTCGAATCGGCGCTCTGGTCGAGGTGAACTGCGAGACCGACTTCGTCGCTCGCAACGACGAGTTTCGTGCGCTGGTCCACGACATCGCGATGCAAATCGCGGCGATGAACCCGACGCGAATCACGGCCGACGAGCCTGCGCCGGATGGCGAAGGTGCCTTCGGCGACGTGCCACTGCTCGACCAGCCGTTCATTCGCGACAACAGCAAGACCATCCGCGACCTCGTACACGAGGGCATCGCGAAATTGGGCGAAAACATCGTGGTGCGCCGCTTCGCGCGGTTCCAGCTTGGAGGTCAGTGACGACTCGACCGTGCTGACGCAGTCGTCAAGCAACGGTCAACTGCGATACCGCCGAATCCTGCTCAAGCTGAGCGGCGAGGCCATGCAGGGTTCGGCACCTTTCGGTATCGATTTCGGGACAGTCGAAGCGATCGCACGCCAGGTCGCCGCCGTCGTGACACGTGGCGTTGAAGTCGGCATCGTCATCGGCGGTGGCAATATCTGGCGCGGCGAGCCGGCCGCGGAGCGCGGCATGGAACGCGCCACCGCCGATTACATGGGCATGCTGGCGACGGTCATCAACGGCCTGGCGTTGCAGTCGGCGATGGAGCGGATTGGGCTGCACACACGCGTCCAGAGCGCGGTGACCATGACAGAAGTGGCCGAGCCGTACATCCGTAGACGCGCCATTCGCCATTTCGAAAAAGGCCGGGTGGTGATCTTCGCGGCCGGAACCGGCAATCCCTACATGACC
>JAFAPL010000650.1 GCA_019247135.1 Chloroflexota bacterium
GGAAGGCGTGCGAATCTTTGCCATTGCAGCTCCAGACGGTGCCGTCGAAGTTGGCCGTCATGTCCGCCGCGGCACCCAGCAATGGCACCGGCTGAAGCTGGCTCTGGGCGAGCTGGTGGACGGTGTTGCCAGTGTCGCGCACCCAGACGTGGTCCTTGTCGCCGGCGCTGACCTGGCTCAGATTGCCACCACCCTGGGCCACCTGCTTCCAGCCATTGCCGGTCCATTGCTGGAGCTGGTTCGAGTTCTGGGATACCGCGAAGACACTGGCATCGGCGCCGGCGGCGACGGACGTTGCGCTACCCGGCTGCTGGGTCCAGCGCGTGCCGTCGTGGCTGACGATGGCGCCAGCGGTGGTCGCGGCCCACAGGCCACCGCCGCGGCCGGTGGGCGCGTGCTTGAGGACGGGGTTCCAGTTGGCCGGCCAGGGCGTGCCGACCGCGGAGAGATAGTAGACGCCGGGCTCGAGGCCCAGCTCGGGCGCCACGAGCTGCTCAGTCGGCGACGCGACCACGGTGGGCGACGCCGGCGTGGCCCCGCCGAGCGCCGCCTGGGTGAGCATCACCCGCGGCCCTTTGAAGCAGAAGTTCCAGTTCTTCCAAGACCCGCCGGCGACATGGAAGCCCGCGTCGAAACCGTCAGCTACCCAGTCGGCCGGCAGCGACTGGAAGGCCGCATGCTGTGTCAGCGGCGCTGGCGCGGAGACCGATGGTGTCGATCCGGACAGGTTGAGGCTGACGAACTCGTGCCCGCGCAGCAGCAGCACGACCCCGCCGCCGACCGAGTAGGCGCCGTCGATCACTCCGTCGCCCCACCCACCGCTCTGGGGCCAGCCCGGGAGGCTGGCCAGCGCCGCGGCCGTAGGCACGGCGCCAGGCCCAGCTTCGGGCGTCCCGCTTGGCGTAGCGCTCGGCTGTGGCGTTGGCGTGTCAGTTGGCGTCGCGCTCAGCTGCGGGGTCGGCGTGTCAGTTGACGTCGCGCTCGGCTGGGGCGTCGCCGTGCTGGTTGGCGTTGCGCTCGGCTGCGGCGTCGGCGTGGCGGTTGGCGTGCCAGACGTCGCGGTCCGGCTGGCCGAGGCGGTCGCCTCAGCCGTGGCCGTTTGCGTGGCCGTGGCATTCGCCTTAGCCGTACCTGTTGGGGTGGCCGTGGCCGTCTGGGCGGCGGCGCGCACCAGGCCGCCGAACACGAGCGCCTGCCGCGCCGCGTGCTGCGTCGGCGCAGGCGACGGGGTGCTGGTCGGCTGCCCTGCCGGCGGCGTCGGCGTGGCAGTCACCAGCGGGCTCGGCGTGCCCTCGGAACTCCCAGGCGTCATCACGGCAGTTGCAGCGGGGCTGGCCTCGTGCGTCGGTTCAGCGCCGCCCAGCGCCGTCGACCCGGGCACGGCCAGGTAGGTGCCGCCGCGGAACAGGTAGAGTTGGCCGTTGGCCCAGGCCGCCCCGTGCACACCCTGCTGGTAGCTCGCCGGCAGCGTGGGCCAGACGTGCGCAATGGGTTGCGGAAGCTGCGGGCCGTTGGCGATGTACACCTCGGCGCCCCGGAAGTACACGGCTGGACCAGCATCCTGAATCAAGGCAGCGGCGTCGACGCCATCCCCGAACAGCTCCCACTGATCGTGTGTGGGGTCGTACAGGTGTGGGGCACCTGCTGTGTCGATCGCCCACAGCGTGCCGTCCCAGCCGGACGCCAGATCGGTTGGCGGACCGAACGTCAGCTTGGCGTTGATCGACGTGAAGCCGTTCTGGCTCGCCTGCTGGAAGACGCCGAGCGAGTTGCTCGAGGTGCTCTGCGCGAAGGCTGTCTCTGGGCCGGCGCCCAGCACGGCGGCGATGGCCTGCGCCACACTGCTGGGCTGCTGGCCCGAGTCAGTCCAGGCATCGGCGCCGCTGACAGCGACCAGCCCCGTACCCGCGGCGGCGCCGCCTACCAGCAACAGCATGCGGCGGCGTGTCAGTCGGGAACGGAAACCTGCGTGGTCGGGGTGCTGCACGATGGTGGACCCTTCTCAGACTCAGACTCAGACTCAGACTCAGACTCAGACAGCGGTCGATGCGCCTCGCCGCCGTGCTGGGCGCCGGGTCGCAGCGAGCCTCCCGCTCAGCTTGACGCCGCAAGGCCCGAGATGCCACGCACACTGCTACGCGTTTGCTGCTTGTCTGCTGCTTCTCTGCCCCACCGCCCACGACGGTCGTACAGGTCGCGGAGTTCCTCCAGTCCGAGCATCTTGAGCCGGTCGGCCTCATCCACCAGGATCAACTCGGTCGCGTCCGCGAGATGGCTGGGATACTCGGTCGTCTCAGGGTCTGGCACGTGGGCCTGCCAGACGGCCAGGCTCAGGCCGTGGGTAAGGCGGCGCAGGTCGTGGCCCAACTGGCGCGGGGTGTTGTACACGGGCGGGGTGTACACGACGCTTCGGCACGCCAGGCCCTCGGGCGGGAGCCCGCGGAAGGGCATCTCAACGTAGGACTCGATGAGATCCCATTGCGCGTACTGCCGCGCCGAGAGCGTCTTGGCCGGCCTCTGCGCCAGCACGCCCAGTACGACGGCGTCGGGTTTGAGCGCAGGCGCAAGCGCGGAGGCGAAATGTCAGTCGGGCACCCGATTTTATGAAGCTGGACGACCTCATCAGGACGATCGAGCAAACCCCATCTGCGACTTCTGCGGGACGGTACCCAAACTGGCGTTATCCTGCGCCGACTTCGAGATGCGCGAGATTGCCCCCTTGGGGCAGCAAGCACGACTTCGCCCGGTGTGAGGCGTGTGCCTGGCTCTCATCGAGCACGACAAGCGGCGTCACCTGGCACTGCGGTACGCGGTGCAGCTTGTCAACAACCGCAGCGAGAAGTCACCGCGGGCACCCACGGGGGACTGTTCGGACAGTGCCGGGACCCCGCGGCCAGCCGAACCTCCACTTCGACCGGCCACGGCCTGGACGCGCTTGACGCCACATCGTCAGCTGCATAGCATCGCGCCGTGCCACTGCAGCGACAACACTGTTGCCCAGTGGGCAACGATCGGCGATGACATCGGCGGCTGATGGAGTCCCGCGTCGTGGTCGGCCGACGCACGCGGTGCGCCACGCCGCCGTCGTCCTCGGAACCTTCTCTGTCGCCGAGCCATTTCTCGGCGTCAACGAAATCGCACGCCGTGTTGGACTCAACCGCAGCACGGTGTCGCGCCTGCTGCAAACCTTGCAGGAACTAGGCTTCGTCGCCTGCCACGAGCCAACCGGCCGATATCGTCTCGGGCTGCGGATCGCCGAGTTGGCCGGAATTGCGCTGGCCGGACTGGATCTCCGCGACGTGGCCCAGGTGCACCTGCGCCGGTTGAATCTCATTACGCGTGAGACGATCAATCTGGCCGTCTGGGATACGGACGCGGCGGTGATCATCGATCACTGCCCCGGGTTGGAACCGATCAAAGCGCTTGGCTGGGTTGGTCGGCGCCATCCGGGCCACTGCACGTCCGTCGGTAAGGTGCTGCTCGCCTTCAGCGATGAGCCGGATCGACTTGCGCCGACAAGCGATGCGCTGCAGACGTACACATCGAGAACAGTCACCGATCCGGAGCGTCTGCAACTCGAACTCGAGGAAGTGCGCAGGACGGGCCTCGGCGTCAACCGGGCCGAATTTCAGGACGGCTTGAATGCCCTGGCCGCGCCGGTGTGGAACCACGAGAGCAGAGTTCAGGCCGCCGTAGGCCTGGCCGGACCCGCCTATCGCCTCACCGATACGCAGATCGCCGAGCTCACCCCGCGCGTTCAGGAAACGGCGCTTGCGATCTCGCGCGAGCTAGGGGCGCCCAGCCACGTGGCGCCGTGGACGTCGGAGCGTCACGAGCCGATCCTCACTCCGGCCGTGATGGCGCCATGACAGCCGCGCCGCGCGCCAACTCGCCGAACGGGATGGCGGGGCTCGACCCCATTCGCTTCGAAGTCATGCGTAATGCGTTGGTCGCGGCGACCGAAGAAATGGCGGTGACGCTTCGCCGCAGTGCGTACTCGACCAATGTCAAGACGCGCGCGGACTTTTCCTGCTCATTCTTCGACCCGGACCTGCGGGCAATTGCCCAGGCTTTCACCCAGCCCGTTCATCTGGGGTCGCTGGTCGAGCTGGTGCCGCGCGCCGTTCGCGCTTATGGAGCCGACCGCCTGCAGCCCGGCGACATGCTCGTCACCAACGACCCGTATGGTGGCGGAGTCCATTTGAACGACATCACGGTCATTGCCCCAGTGCACAACGACGGCAAGGTCCTGGGTTACCTTGCGACACTGGCGCATCATGTGGACGTGGGCGGAGGCGCGCCCGCCAGCGTCGCCGCCTTCCGCGAGGTCTATCAGGAAGGCGTCATCATTCCGCCGGTGCGCCTGGTCGAAGGCGGCCGCATTGTCGACGACGTATTCCGCTTGATCCTGTCGCAGATCCGCTCCAAACGTGAGACGGCTGGTGACTTTCGCGCGCAGGTCGCAGCGAACACGACGGGCGCGCGCCGGCTGGTGGAACTCGCGCAGCGCTATGGAGCCGACACGCTGGCAACGTACATGGCTGCGCTCCTCGACTACACCCGCCAGCGGACCCGTGCTGAGATCGAGCGCTTGCCTCCGGGCACATTCACTGCTGAAGGCTCGCTGGACAACGACGGGTTCACCGACCGTCCTGTGCACCTGGTCGTGCGAGTGGTGATCGACGCAGACGGAGTCCTGTTCGACCTGGACGGATGCGACCCACAACGGCGTGCGCCTGTCAACTCGACGTACGCGCAGACCTACTCCGCGTGTGCGTATGCGCTCAAGGCCCTCCTCGACCCGGACCTGCCTGTCAACGACGGCTTCTACGAGTTCGTTCGCCTGAACGCACCCGAGGGTACAGTTGTCAACGCACGACCGCCGGCGCCCGTCGTTGGAGGCTGGGAAACTCAGGTGCGCGTGAACGACCTGTTCTTCAAGGCGCTGGCCGTTACGTTGCCGCGGGTTGTGCCCGCCGGGACGAAGGCGATGCAATGCCATGCGGGCTTCGGCGGCATCGATCCGAGAAGCGGCGAATATTACTGCTTCCTCGAAACCCTCGCCGGCGGCTATGGCGGGCGCGCCGAGCGTGATGGACCCGACGCTGTCCAGACGCACGGTCAGAATACTGAGAACGCACCCGTCGAAGAGACCGAAGCAAACTACCCCGTGCGCATCTTGCGCTACGAGCTCGTCCCGGACTCCGATGGTGCTGGACGACGGCGCGGTGGACTCGGCTTGCGGCGAGACTACGCGTTTCCTCACGCCCAGACGACGTTTACGGTTCTCGCGGATCGGGATCATGAAGGCCCGTGGGGACTCTTCGGCGGACAGCCAGGTCGACGCGCGGAATATATCCTCAATCCGAATACGCCCAGCGAGCAGCGGCTCGGCTCGAAGGTGACGCTCGAGCTGCAACCCGGCGATGTGGTGAGCTACCGCACGTGCGGCGGCGGCGGGTACGGTCCAGCCCACGAACGAGAACCAGACCGCGTGTTGCGCGACGCACGCGAAGGCAAGATTTCAGTCGAACGTGCTCGCGATGCGTATGGAGTGGCCATCGACGCGCAGAGTTGGACCGTCGACACCTCTGAAACCGCCCGCTTGCGGAGCCGCAGATGAGTTACCGGCTGGGCGTCGACATCGGCGGTACCTTTACGGATGCGATTCTGTGGCACGACGGCGGTGAGCCTCCGCGAATCGCGAAGGTTCCGTCCACTCCGCACGACCCGTCAGAAGGCTTTCTTACGGCCGCACGGCAGATCGTCGCCGAAGCCGGACTGTCGCCGCGGAGTGTTGAATTGATCGTTCACGGCACGACCGTGGCCACCAACGCGATTATCGAAGGTAAAACCGCGCGAACCGCATTCGTGACCACGCGCGGTTTTCGCGATCTGCTGGAGATCCAACGCCAGATACGGCCGTCGCTGTATGACCTCCAGTTCGAAAAGCCGGCTCCGCTTGTACCGCGCGACCTGTGTTTTGAAGTCACCGAGCGTCTTGATGCAAGCGGGGCTGTCGTCCAGCCAATCGACGAGACCGAGCTCCGGCAGGTCGCCGCTGCGCTCCGCGACGCAGGCGTCGCATCCATCGCCGTGTGTTTCCTGCACGCGTATCGAAATCCGGTGCACGAACAACAGGCGGGCGCCATCTTGCGTGAGACCTTGCCGCAGGCGAGCGTGTCGCTTTCGTCTGAAGTTGCGCCAGAATTTCGCGAGTACTTCCGCGCCAGCACAACTGTTGTAAACGCCGCCGTGCGACCGGTCGTCGAACGCTACCTGACCGCGATCACCGATCGACTGCGGTCAGAGCAGTTCGCAGCGCCACTGCTGGTCATGCAGAGCAACGGAGGTGTGTTGACATCGGCGAGCGCCTCGGAACGGCCCGTGTTCATGGTCGAATCAGGCCCTGCCGCGGGGGTCATTGCAGCCACGTATGTTGCGGAGTGCCTCGGCCGTCGAGACGTGATCGCGTTTGACATGGGCGGCACAACCGCAAAGGCCGGCCTGGTGCGCAATGGCTCCCCTGCGGTAACCAAAGACTACGAGGTGGGCGCTCGCGCCGGGGCCGGTATCGGCGGCGCCCGCGGGAGCGGGTATCCGATCCGCACGCCTGTTATCGACCTGGTGGAGATCGGGGCTGGCGGTGGCAGCATCGCCTGGGTCGACTCGGGTGGAGCGCTGCGCGTCGGTCCACAGAGCGCCGGGGCCGAGCCCGGACCGGCCTGTTATGCGCGCGGTGGCACGGAACCTACTGTCACTGACGCCAACCTGGTTCTTGGTCGACTTGCGCCGGACAATTTCCTCGGCGGGGCGTTGCAACTGGATGTGGATGCCGCCCGACTAGCAGTGGAACGCGTGTGCGCGCAACCGTTGGGCCTGGATGTCGTCGCGGCCGCTCACGGCATTGTCGAGATTGCAAATGCGGCGATGACGAACGCCCTGCATCTTGTGTCGGTCCAGCGCGGGCACGATCCACGCGATTTCGCGCTCGTCGCGTTCGGCGGTGCTGGACCATTGCACGCGAACCGTCTGGCGGCCGAGTTGCACATGCCACTGACAGTTGTGCCTGCCAGTCCAGGTATTACGTCTGCCCTGGGCTTGCTGGCCACCGATCTCGTGTACGACTACTCGCGCACATTCCACCGCGCCACTACCTCGCTCGACCCGGCAGAAGCCGAACACGCGTTTGTGGACCTCGAACAACAGGGCAGGACGGTTCTGCAGCGCGACGGTGTGTCGCCCGCCAATATCGCGTTCCGGCGGTACCTGGAGATGCGGTACGTTGGC
>JAFAPL010000858.1 GCA_019247135.1 Chloroflexota bacterium
GTGCAGGAAGGCCCAGCCGTCCATCACCGGCATCATCAGGTCGAGCACGATGGCCTGCGGGGCATGCGCGCGGACCTTCGCCAGGGCCTCGGCGCCATTGGTGGCGGTCTCGACTGCATAGCCTTCAAACTCCAACGCCTCGGCGACGACCTCCCGGATGACCGGCTCGTCGTCGACCACGAGCACCCGCGCCGGGTCCTCCATCCCCATGCATCAGTCTACCGATACCGGCTGGCCAGCCCCACCGGGCCGGCTACGCGTCGGCCGCCAGCTCGTCGACAGGCAGCTGTTGGCGGACGAGACCAAGCAGGTCGTCGAGGTCATAGGGCTTGCCGAGCACGCTGATCCCGTCCGCCTGGAAGTGGTCCGCGTGGGCCTTGAGGGCCTGGCCTCGGCCGAGACGACGAGGATGGCCACCTCGCGGGTCTGGGGATCAGTCCGCAGCACGCGAAGCAACTCGAGGCCGAGCGGCTGCCGGTCCTGGACCAGATCCAGGATCACGAGCGCGGGCCGGCAGGCCTTCACGAAGACGTCGCCCTGGTGCAGATTGGCCAGGGTCGCCACCGCATAGCCCTCGCTCTCCAGCAGCTCGGCGAGGATCGCGAGCTGCGCAGGGTCGTTGTCCAGGATCGCGATCCGCTGGGGTGCCACTGGCGTGCTCTCCTCTACGCTGGGGCCCACAGCGACCCGCACGTCCCGACCGTGACGGGCTGCTGCTGCGCACTGTACCAGCCACGAGCACCTGGCGGCTCGATGGGCGCCGCGCCAGCGACGACGTGAGCTACCGCCGTCTGCACGACCTGTGCGCAGCCGTCTCTGTCGACCGCGGTGTTGTCGGCGGTGTGCAGGAGGAAGCGGACGAGCTCGACCACCTCGTCCGCTTTTGAGCGAGATTGAGCTGTCCAGTTCCGTCGCCCGTAGGCTGTGGACGTGAGCCGGACAGCCGGCCTGAGTGGCTGCTGCGCAAAGGGAATCAGGTCGTGGCCGCGTCAACTCGGGACGGCGCACCGTCGGACTGCACGCGCGCGGTGCGCACCGTCCTGGTTGATCCGCCGATGACGACCATGCCCGAGGATCCGGTCGAGCCGACGGCCATCCTCGTCGTCGACGATGACCCGGCGCTCGTGCGTATGTTGCGACAGCTGCTGATCGCGAGCGGCTACCAGGTGTGGGCGGCCGAGTCCGGAGCCGCGGCGCGCGCGTTGCTGGCGCAGCACCACCCCGACCTGATCCTGCTCGACCTGATGCTGCCCGATGCCGATGGGCTGGTCCTGACCCCCGCCTTCAAGACCCTCAGTCCGGCCCCGATCATCATCCTGAGCGCCCGCTCCGAGCAGGTCGACCGCGTGCTGGGGCTCAAGCTCGGGGCCGACGACTTCGTGGCCAAGCCGTTTGACCCCGACGAGCTGCTGGCGCGGATCGCGGGCGTCCTGCGTCGCGGACGACCGCGCCCAGTGCCCTCGGCCGGACCACGCGACCGCATCCACATCGGCCAGCTGACGCTTGCCCGCAGTGGCGGGCCGGTGACCATCGGCGCGGCAGCGGTCCACCTCACACCCACCGAGCACCGCCTGCTGCTGGCGCTGGCCGACCACGCGGACCAGGTTGTGCCGCGAGCGACGCTGCTGGAGCTGGTGTGGGGCGACCACGACCCGAGCGCCGGGCATGTCGTCGATGTCTACCTCGCACGGCTACGGCTGAAGCTCGCCCAGGCCAGACTCCGAGCGCCCGCCCTGGTGACAGTACGGGGCCTTGGCTACAAGCTGGTGACCCAGCCGGCGCTGCCTGGGGAGACGAACACCGGGAGCAGCGAATCGACGGGCAGCAGTTCGGCGGGTCAGGCCACGGCCTGAGCCCAGCAGGGCGACGGGACGCTGAACAGGTCAGCCGCACCGGGCCACATCGTCAGCACGACCAAGGCATGCGCGATGCGGCGCAACGGTAAGACGTAGTCGACGCAGCCGGTGGCGATGGCCGCGCGGGGCATGTCGAAGCAGCGCGCGCTGGCCCGGTCCTGCGCCGGGGCCCAGCCGCCCCGGCGCTTGAGCGCCACGATGCCGGCGGCCCCGTCATCCTGCGCCCCGCTCAGAATGACGCCGATTCGTCGAGCTGCAGCTCGTGCGCCTGCTCTCGCGCAAGGGTGATGAGTACCCGGCGCCGTTCCTGCCTGATGCCTACTTCGAGGTCACCTACCCCAGCGGCAACGTCCAGGTCGCCCTGGTTGAGATCGACATGGGCACGCTCACCCTGCGCCGCTTCGAGCGGAAGGTGCAGGCCTTCGAGCGTGCGCTGCTCAGCGATGTCTTCGAGCAGAAGTTCAAGCGCGAGACGTTCGAGGTCTACGTCCTGACCCACTCGTGGCGCCGCCTGCAGTCGCTCTGGCAGGTGGCCCGCCGTGTGGTCGAGAGCGATCGCCGCGGCGACTACTTCTTCGCCACCTTCGCGGCCCTGGAGCCCGACGACTTCCCCGACTGGGAGTGGGTTGATCTGAACAACGAGACGTGCGACGGCGTGCTGTTCCCCGAATCAAACCAGGCCGAGTGCACTAGTAACCAGGCTGTCAGCTTGCCGTGATGGGAACTCGGCTATGCCCCTGAGAGTTTCGTGCTGGACGATATGGTTCAGGTGTGCTCCGTGCACGGCCCGGCATACCCTGGCCCCTGGGC
>JAFAPL010000970.1 GCA_019247135.1 Chloroflexota bacterium
ACCCTGGCGTTCACGTACTCGGGTACTTCCTGGTGATGGTTCTCGCGTGGAGCGAGGACGAGTGCGCGCACTCCGGTGATCTTCACGCCGCCACCGCGTTCACCAGGTCAGGTTGAACCAACGTCATCGCTCGATCGAGTTCCTCCATGTCATGTGCGTCTAACGGAACAACGGACCTTCGACATTCGGTCGTGGCGAAAATGCCGCGTCTTCGCAAAATCTCCTTCGCGAGTCCTAGACCAAGCAGCGACCACAACGTTTGCGCGGGCAGCTGGCGATAGAACGCTAGCCGGGCAGTCTCCTCGTCACCTGCCTGCAGCGCGTCGTATACCCGAACCTGGGCGTCCACCAGATGGCAGCCTGACATCAGCCCGCACGCGCCCCGCTTCAGCTCGTCCACCAGGTAGCGGCCGCCCGATCCGCCGAACACGCCGTCCAGCTCACTGGTGCCGCGCCGCAACAGCTCCGAAATCGCATGCGGGCTCGGGATGGTTTCTTCCTTGACGTACCGAATCTCCGCTACACGCTCCGCCAGCTCCAGCACCCTCGACGGCGTCATCGCCGAGCCGACTTCGCCTCCAACGTTCTGGAGCACAACCGGTAGACCGTTCGCGGCGCGGGCGATGCGCGTGTAGTAGTCCTCGACTCCACGCGCGTCCTGGCGCACGACGAACGGAGGCATCGCGATCACACCGGCGGCACCCTGCTCCGCCGCGTGCGCGGCGAGCTTCTCCGCCGTGGCCGCGTTGCTTGCCGCGACACCAATCACAACCGGCACGCGCCCCCCCGCCTGATCGATGACGGTTTCGGCGAGCGTCCGTCGCTCGTCATCCGAAAGCACGAAGAACTCGCTGGTGTTGACTGGAGTCACGATGCCGTGCGCACCCGCGGCAATCACAAAATCAACTTCGCGTCGGAGACTGTCCGTGTCAAGCGCTCGATCGCTGTCAAATGGAGTCAAGAGGATGGTGAAAATTCCACGCCATGTATTCGCCATTGTTTGACTTACCTCCCGCCAGATTGGATCCCGCGCCAGCTCTGCGGCACGCCAGTGTCCGCTAGTTCCGACGTTGTGCCTCCTCGCGCGGGCACGTCAAGGGCTCCGAGCGCGGAGAACGGCGAGCACACGATCTACCGTCCGCTGCCGATGGTTGCGTACGGCGGCCTGTGCAGCCGTGGCGTCGCCTGCCTCGACCGCCTGGATAATGGCTTCATGCTCGCGGACCGACACACTGCGGTCCCAGGGACCGGCTGTCGAGGCGAACGCGCGGGCGGGTTCCAGATGATCCCACACGAGCGCTACCAGGTTGCGCACATACGGCGACCGCAAGGAGTCCCACAACGCGGCATGAAACTGAACATTGGCTTGCACGCGCGCGGTGCCCTCGCCTGAGGCGATCGCTTGGGCGAGCACCTGATTGAGGCGGCGCCAGCGTTCAGGGATGTCTGGATCGAGCGCGCGCAGCGCCTCGCGCACGGCCATGCATTCCAGGTCGTTGAGCAGCGACAGCTCCTCGGTTACGCGCTCCTCCGTGAGCGGGACGACGACCATGTTGCGGCGCGTATTGATGTCGAGGAAGCCTTCGCCGATCAGGCGCTGACAGGCACGCATGACGGGGATGCGGCTAACGCCGAGCTGGACCGCGACGGTCGCGACGGGCAGCTCCTGGCCGGGCTGGACGTTGCCGTCGATGATGGCGCGCCGGATCTGAGCGTAGACCTGTTCGTCCTTGGTGGGCTGCGCCTCAATGGCGGTGAAGGTGGGCGGGGGCATGTGCAGACGCCACCACTTGCGCGCGTCTACTGGCTACTGTATACACCCATCACGCGGTACTGCAAGGCTCGGCCCGAGACGCGCCAACACAGCACCAGGCGATACAGTCATGCAGATACAGGTTGCGCTCGTCGTGGCGCGGGGATCGGTCGTGGAGGAGGCGGCGCTGATCGCCGCGCTAGGCGACGGCACAATCGCCGGAGCCGGCCTGGATGTGTTCGCGCAGGAGCCGCTACCGGGCTGACGAGCCGCTGCTCAATCGTCTGACACCGGCGGATGTCTATAGCCAACCTCCGCACCCCTAATCCACTTCGCAGGAGCACGACCTTCATGTCGCCCACCACAACTCCCACCCACGACTCCAGTCACTCGCATCCGTGGTACACGCGCCCATTCCGGATCTTCCAGACCAACATCCGCGAGGTGGACGCTGGCATGGACGTAGACGCGGTTGCCGAGGACGTCCGCGA
>JAFAPL010000978.1 GCA_019247135.1 Chloroflexota bacterium
GAGGGCCTGCTCATCGTGCACAACCCAGAGGGTGTTCGATTGCAGCGTGGGGCGAGGATCGCGCAGCTGGTGGTGTTCCGCCTGACCTCGACCGCGCGGGCGTACGCGGGCCAGTATCAGTTCGAGAACCGCTAGCCGATCTCCACCAGGCGGGCACCCTGGCGACAGTACTCGCACGGCGCACGCAAGGACGCCGGCCGTTCAACAGGCACCCCGAGAGCGTCCAGGCCCGCCGCTACAGCACAGACCGGCAACCCGACGACGTTCAAGTAGCAGCCATCGACGCGCTGCACCGGCCGAAACTCCGCGTCCTGAATGGCGTACCCACCTGCCTTGTCGAACGGCTCGCCGCGCGCGACATACGTGTGGACCTCGGACTCCGAGTAGGCACGCATCCAGACTCGCGTGTCGACGACACCGCCCCATTCGCGGCCGTCGCCGCCTCGCAACACGATGCCGCTCAGCACGCTGTGGGCTCGATCGCGCAAGCTGCGCAGCATCGCCTCGGCCTCGGTGGCGTCGTCGGGCTTCCCGAGCACCTCGCCGTCGCACACCACGAGCGTGTCAGCTGCTAACGCAATTTCGTCTGCTCCGAGCTGGGCCGCTTGCGCTTTCCCGAGTGCCACGTTCAGCGCAGACGTCATCGGCTCGCTCAGCAGATATCGCTGTTCATCGAGGTTTGCCGCGGCTGCGCGCCACGGCAACCGCAGCAGTTCGATGAGCGCCCTGCGGCGCGGCGACGCGGACGCGAGGACGATCCGCGCGACAGGACGATCTACGATCAGCCGTACACCGCGCGGCCGGAGGAGCTGCTCGTTGCGCGTCCGACGCGCTGAGCAGCCGCCAATGCCTGCGCGACCGACTCATCATCGATGTGACGGTGGGTGACCATGCGCACGCCGCTCGGTCCTGCGCCACCCGAAACACCGATGCCAGCGCCGCGCATCGCGTCCGCGAAGCTGCTGGTCGTGTGACCCAGCCCGCCGACGTCGAAGCGTACGATGTTCGACTGCACCGTCGCCAGGTCGATCTGGATGCCCGGGATATCGGCCAGGCCTTCGGCGAGCCGCCGCGCACGGCGGTGATCATCCGCCAATCGGTCGATGCCCGAACGCAACGCGACAAGTCCAGCGGCGGCGATCACGCCCGCCTGGCGCATGCCGCCGCCAACCATCTTGCGGTAGCGTCGCGCTTCGGCGATCGTCTCTTCTGAGCCGACCAACACGGAGCCGACCGGCGCCGAAAGGCCCTTCGACAGGCAGAACGTCAGCGTGTCGGCGTCGCGGGCAAGCCGCGCTGGGGAGACGCCCAGCCCGACGGCGGCGTTGAACACGCGCGCTCCGTCGACGTGCACGCGCAGGCCACGATCCCGTGCGGCTCCGATCGCCGAGTCGAGCTCGTCCAGACTCCAGATCGTCCCGCCGGCCGAATTGTGCGTGTTCTCGATCGCAAGCAAACGCGTGTGCGCGTAATGCACGTTCTCGGGTCGCACGGTTGCCGCGATCTGTTCGGGTGAGATCTTGCCCTGACGACCGACGACTGCCCGGACGGTGAGCCCGCCGAGTCTCGCGGCGCCGCCCACTTCGGAGTTGGCGATGTGCGAACCCGCCTCGGCAATGATCTCGTCACCGGGCCGTGTGAGCGTCAATTGCGCCAGCAGGTTGCCCTGCGTGCCGCTGGCGACGAACACCCCCGCGGCCTTGCCGAGAATGCGCGCGGCTTCGGCTTCCAGTGCATTGATGCTGGGATCTTCGCTGAAGACATCGTCGCCGACCGGCGCCGACGCCATCGCGTCGCGCATCTCAGCAGTCGGATGTGTGATTGTGTCGCTACGGAAGTCGAGGCGCAGCGCTGATTCAAGATCGGCTTCGCGCCGTTCAGAGACGGTAATGGCCATGGTTGTGCCTGGATCAGTGTAGCCGCCGAGTACGATCGAACAGTTGCGCTTTGCTCCACTGCGCGCGCCCACGCCCGCGCTGGACGGCGACGGCGACCGAGCATCTCAGCCGGCTGCGCACGTGCAATGCACGGCAATAGCCGGCTTGTGGTGGCTCAGCGGCGGGCTCATGGCGATCTACGTCATCGTGTTCTGCCTCGACGCATATACCCGGCTGGTACGGCCACTCGACGAATTCACCTACGGCGAGTCGTGGTTGTTGGACGGAGCGAGGCGAATTGCGCACGGCGACATGCTCTACGGTGCGGCGGACCAGCTACCGCTGATGCACATCGCGTACACGCCCGTCTATTACGCCCTGGTCGGCGCACTGCTGAAGGTCTTCGGAGACCAGGGCTACACGACAGGCCGCGCGGTTTCGCTCGCCGCGACGCTGGTTGGCAGCATCGCGCTCGGCTGGAGCATGCGCAGGTTGAGCGGACGCTGGAGCATCGGCCTGCTAACGGTCGGACTGTTCCTCACGCAGAACGTGACGCTGCTGCTCTGGGCGTCGCTGCAGCGAGTGGATGCTCTCGCGCTGGCGTTTACGATGGTCGGTCTCGCGCTCGCGACCGCCGGCCGGGTGTACGTCGCGGCCTTGCTCTTCCTTGTCGCCATATTGACGAAGCAGACATTTGTGGTTGCGCCACTTGCTGTATTCGTGAGCTTGTGGCCGTGCCGCAAGAAGATGCTGCGCTTCGCGCTACTGTTCTGCGGCACGTGCGTGCTGGCCGTGGCACTCCTGCAGTGGCAATCGAACGGCTGGTTCGTGTGGCACATCGTGTCCGCCAATGCAAATCAGGCTGATCTCGACACCTTCGCGATCCTGCTCGGCTCGTTCTTGCAGTTCAACGGTCTCAGCATGCTTGCCGCGAGCGCGACGTTGCTGTTCCCCGCCAGGTGCGGACGCAACGAGCGACTGTGGCGTCTCTACTTTCTGGGCTCTCTGGCGATGCTGCCCACCATCGCGAAGATAGGGGCTTCATCCAACTACTGGCTCGAGCTGACGGCCGCGACGGCAGCCCTTCTCGGGCTGGGCGCGGATCGACTCTCCCGCTCGCACCTCCCGTCCGCCGGTCTGGTAGCCCCCGTTGTCGTCGCGGGCTCACTGATGATTGCGGTGCCGGCGTACCAGGCGACGATGACGGAAGTCGCGGATACGGTGCACGACGTGATTCAGCCTCCACAGCCGCAGTTCATATCGCTGGTGGCGGATCGGGGCACAGCGCCGTACCGGGTCTACTCGTCGTTCGTGGCTCAGGTTGCCGAGGAGCCCGGCGAGCTGCTCACGGACAACCCGGGCCTGGCCGTGGCGGCCGGCAAGCGCATCGCCTTCGAGTTTCAAATCTTTCAGCTGCTGCACGTCGAGGGTCGCTGGTCCGAGCGTCCAATCCTCGACGCCATCGCCGCACGTCGTTTCGCCCTGGTGGCGTTGATGCATCCACTCGACGGGCCGCTCAACGGCACCCGGCTTACCCCCGCCGTGCGGGACGCCCTGGCTGAGGCGTATGTGCCCGTCGAACCGCAAGCGGGCTTCTGGTTGTATCGTCCGCGCAACTCGTAGGTTGACTCTCGGTAAACCTCCCGCCAGAGAAGTGGCACGCCGACGTTTGTGACAGTACAGTCGTGGTGTTCTCCAAGGGGAAGGTGCTTTGAACAGAGTGTTGGCCGTGCTCGCCTTGCTCGCGGTGAGTGCGGCCCTGGCGTGCAGCGGGTGCGGGACAGCAGGCCAGGGCCCGAACGCTCCGGCGCACAAGCCCGCCGCACCGAACGGCCCACAGGTGCTGTTGGATCAGAACTCCGCTCCTGGTTGGCCGAACCATCCGGGTGCGACCGTGTGGCTGGACCACGCTGAGTATCACCTGCTGGCACGCCAGCCGGCGCAGTTCGTCGCGATTCGCGCCCCGTTGATCGAAGCGCCCGCCGAGATGCAGGTCAGCGCCCGCTTCCACAAGGTTGGTGGTCCGCACGGCGGCGGTTACGGACTCATCGTCGACGACCGTGGCACAAGTCGCGGTGACGGACTCGATCAACACGGTGAGTATGTCGTGGCCGAAGTCGGCGACAATGGCGACGTTGGCCTCTGGCGTCGAGAAAACATGCGCTGGATCGACCTGCTGGCGTGGACTCCGTCGTCGACCGTCGCGGCCGACCGTGCCGCGAATCAACTGGACGTTCGCACGATGGGCACGCGAGTCGTCTTCTTCGTGAACGGTATTCAAGTGGCGGACGTCGACGCGGGCATCACCGGGCCAAACGTGGGAGCATTCGCAGGTGGGGACGGAAACGAGGTGGTGCTCGAGCGTTTCAGCGTTCAAAGTCTGCCGACCGCGCCACAGCCTCGGCAGGCCCGAGCACAGTCACAGTCGCCGTCCGGGGCGCCACCGGCCCCGAGTGCGCCGCCAGCGGCCGACCCGTCTGGCTGGCAACGGATCCAGCAGCTCGTGATGGGCATCGCCACTGACGTGGATGGCATTTACCAATCCGTCGCGGCCGGCCCAAACGATCCGCACAGTCCGGTGAACGACCGTTCAGCGTTGACTGATGACGCACAGCGTCTCGGAGCTGCGCAGGACAAAGCCCGCCAGCTCGAGGACGAGCTCCAGAAACTGCAACAGTTCGGCCCGTCTTCGCCTTGAGGTCGCGGACCGTCGACTACTACGCAATCCTCCAGGTCCATCCGACGGCCGATGAGGAGGTCATCAGGGCCGCGTATCGGCAGCTTATGCGCAAGTACCACCCGGACCGAGCCGGAGATGATCCGCTGAGGTCGGCGGAATTGACCGAGCGGGCGAAGGCCATCAACGAGGCGTATGCAGTGCTCGGCGATGAAAGCAGCCGCCGCGCGTACGACGCGATGCGATTTGGTATACCTCGCGCCCCAGTCCGGGACGATGAGCCGGTCGATGAGCGACCGGCCCAGCCACAACAACCGTCGCCAGAGTTCGACGTCGCCGACTATGTCGCCGCGACCTCGCCCCAGCCACAGCGGTCCGGCATCCTCGGCGCGGTCATGGCAGCCTACTTCCTGCTGCCCGGAGCCTACGAGTGGGAGCGCGGCTACCGCAGTGACGCACTCCCGATCCTGCTCGTCCCCGTGATCAGCCTCACGGCCTGGGCGCTCGCCACAGACCGCTTGAGAGGTCTGCTCGGAAACGCACCGATGGCGCCGCTCGTGGCGTGGGTCATTCTGGTGGCGCTCACCCTGCCACTCCTGCGAATGGCCCCGCGAATCGTCGCGGCCGCCGTTCCGAGCGCGTTGCTTGTATCGGGTCTGGCCAACGGACAACTGGCGCAAGCACATGTGCCAGGCTGGTTGGCGTGGCTCGGGGCGGTGCTCTTCAGTATGACCGTCGCGCCACGTGTATTCGTGTTCGGCGTGCTACCGACACTCGGCCTTTATCTTCTACTTGCGCGCATCACCTGACAGCCCGCACCGCACGGCCCAGGCAGCCACCTGTGTACGCGACCGAAGACCCAGTCGGTTCATCAGTCGCTGGACGTGGTTCTCCGCCGTGCGTTCGCTGACGACGAGTCGCTCGGCGATCTGCCGGTTGGTGCAGCCCTCTGCCAGGAGGATGGCCACTTCGCGCTCGCGCGGGCTGAGTTTTCCAACCTGACCGTCGGTCTGGTCGTCTGCATCGCGCTGTGCGATCGACATTGCGAACGCGATGACATCATCGAGGCTCATCGCGCGTCCGTCCGCCAGCGCGGCCTGAACATCAGCCACCGGCAGGGCGCCAGTGGCCGGCTCCAGCCACGCGTCGAGGCTCGCTTGCGCAGCTTCGCTCAACGGCATACCGATCGCACGTCTCAGTTCGTCGGCGGCGCCCGCGAGATGCAGGGCGCGCCCCGGTTGACCGTGCGCGGCGGCAGTCATCGCGAACCGCTCGAGGACAAAGGCCACTCCGGGTCGGTCGCCCAGCTCGTACTGCAGCACAAGGCTCTCTGACAGGAACTGGTGAGCGCGGGCGACATCGCCACTACTTGCCGTCACCTCACCCAATTTGGCGAGCGACAGCGCCACACCGAGCGGATCGCCGATGGCGCGTTTGATGGCCACACTGTCCTGAAACAGTTGACGTGCCGCTGGCAGGTCGCCCTGCTCCTGAGCGACAACGCCCAGGTTGTGCAGGACGACGTCGGTGCGATACCCGATTTCGCTGTTCAGTGACTGACTCATGCGATACAGCTCGCGGGCGCGTGCGAGATCGCCGCGACCATGGGCAATATTCGCGAGACTGTTGAGTGATTCGGCCAACCCGAGTTTGTCGCCAAGCTCGGCCTGCGTTGACAGGGCTTCCTGGAAACATGCCTCCGCGGTAGCCACGTCGCCCTCCTGCATAGCCGTCGCACCCAGGCCAGACAAGGCACCCACGCAGCTGGCACGATCGCCGAGCTCGCGGCCGATGGCCAGGCTTGCTCCGAAGAACTGGCGCGCGCTCGGGTAATCGGCCTGGTTCAAGGCCAGCGAGCCAGTGACACGCAGCGCTTCCGCGCGCAACGCGGTGGGTTGCTGGCCGCCCACTTCCAACAGCGCCGTCAGTCGGGCTCGTCCTTCGAGGACATGCCCACGCACGAGCCAGAACCAGGCAAGCAGTCCCGATGCGCGTAGGCCGAGCTCCGGCTCACGCACTTCGTGGCACCAGGCCAGCGCAGCCAGGAGGTTGTCGTGTTCACCATCCAGGCTCCGCAACCATGCGGCCTGCTGGGTGCTCTTGATCTCGCCGACAACGACGTCCGCTCCGCTCAGGTAATACGCGGCGTGCTGGCGGCGCAAATCGTCGTGTTCGCCGCTCTCGGTGAGTCGCTCGAGGGCATACTCGCGAATGGTCTCGAGCATGCCGAATCGGGGTGTATCGAGATCAGTGTGCGGGCTGCTCTCCTGGCGCAGCAGGCTCTTGTTGACCAGCGATTCAACGCCCGAGAGTGGGTCTGGGCCGAGCAAGCCATGCGGGTCGCATACCTCGGCCACGGCATCTAACGGAAACCCGCCGACGAAGACGGCGAGGCGGCGGAACAATGCTTGTTCGAATGGCGTGAGCAGGTCGTAACTGGCGTCGATGGCTGCGCGCATCGTGCGTTGGCGCCGCGGTTGGTCGAGATTTGTGGTGGCCAGCAGGTCGAGTCGTTCGTCAAGCCGTTTGAGCAGCGCTCGCGGAGGCAGAACATGGACGCGTGCGGCCGCGAGCTCGATCGCCAGCGGGAGCCCGTCCAGACGGACGCACAGCTCGGCAACTGCCCGTGCATTCACCCGCGTGAGCTCAAAGCCGGGGTAGACGCGTTGGGCGCGCTGCGTAAACAACGCGACCGACGGAACTCTGGCCAGCGCGTCGAGCTCTGGGAGCTGCTCGAGGTTCGGGACCTGCAGTGGCGGAACGGTCAGCACGTGTTCCCATCGCAGGTGCAGGGCTGAACGGGTGGTGACGAGCAGCTTCAGCCCGGGACAGACTTCGAGGAGCCTGGCGAGCTGCGCCGACGCGGGCAGGAGCTGCTCGAAGTTGTCCAGCACGATCAACGGCTGCTGCGGCGCGAGCGTGTCTTCGACCAGTTCGATCAGCGGCTGATCGCGGCGTTCACGGATATCGAGCACGCGCGCCACGGCCGCGATGAGCAAGCCCGTGTCGGTGATTGGCGACAGGTCGACGAAGTGTGCCCCGTCCGGGAACGCCGCGCCGACGCGCGCCGCCACCTCGATCGCCAGACGTGTCTTACCCGCGCCACCGGCGCCGACCAGGCTGAGCAGGCGCACGTCGGGCCGAAGCAGATGCTCGACGGTGCGGTCGATATCTGCCTCACGTCCAACGAGTGGCCCGGGCTGGGCAGGTAGTTGTGCGGCTCGCCGAGCGGATGGACTCGCGGGCAATGGCTCGCTCAGCGAGGATCAGGCCCCCTCGGCGACTTGGACGATCTCGTCAGCGAGGAGGCCGTGCGAATGCTGATGGACGGCTCTGACGGCCTCGGCGCTTGGTCCCTCCGATAAACAGAAGATCTTGCCCGTGGCTTCGTCGAACCAGTAGCGCAGGAAGCGAACGCCATACCGCTCTTGCACTGCGAGGTCCCGCTGGTGGGCGGCACTGACGGCGTCCCGCGTCAGGCCTTCCACTTTGTGGTGGATGTCCATGAACAGCGGCACGCCGTCAGGATAGCGCCCGATTGCGGGACGCTGTTCAGCCCCAGCGCGGTTGCTCGTCCAGGCCGACGCCAAGCGTCGTCTTACCTACGATTTCGTGCGTCAGCATCGCGTTTGCCGGGTGGAAGCCACCGCAGCGCACGTCTCGATACAGGCGCTCTAGCTCGCTGGACTTGAACATGCCAGTCCCGCCAGAGGCAGTCAGGGCACGGTCGACGACGCGTTTGGCGCCCTCGACGCAGTTGTGCTTTGCGGCGACGATCTTCATCGGCCAGGCCGGACCATGGTCGACACCCAGCGACCAGTCTTCGGCGACGCGCTCGACCTGCGGAATCATCGCCTCGAGATCCAGTTGCATCTCCGCAAACAGGTGTTGAATCTCCGGGTGGTACGCCAGTGAGCGGCTCACAGCCAGCGCCTTGCGCTTGAGCGCCGAGGTGATGGCGACGTCGCGTGCGCGTTCGGCGAGGCCGCAGTAGATCGCGCCGAAATTCAGCAGCGCCCAGGCGAAGACGGCGCCAACGTACGGATCCAGTGCGCCGGCCGGCACCACGCGAGCGATATAGCGATCCGGTACGAAGACGCCGTCCAGGATGGTGTCGTCACTGCGGGTGGCGCGCATGCCGAGCACGTCCCAGGTCTCCCTGATCGTGTAGCCTGGCGTGCCGCGCGGCACGAAGGCATGGACGATTCTGGGGGAGGCCGGATCCGAGGTATCCATCGCGTGCACGCCGAGCCGCGTCCAGACTGGCGTGAGGCTGCCGAAGATCTTGTGCCCCGATATTCGGTAGCCGCCATCGACGCGCTGGGCGCTCGAGGTCGAGAGGAGGAGGGGCAGGTCGTTGCCCGCCTCACCATGCCCGGCGGCGAAGATTTCGCCCTCCGCCGCCTCGCGCAGCATCCACTCCAGCGATGAGTCGCCCATCTTGCGCAGGTCGGCAGCGACTCCAGTCCAGTAGACGTGCATGTTGACCGCGAGCGCCGTGGCTGGAGCGTAGTGCGCGAGCCGCCTCTGCTCACGAATGACTTGTGCGAGGTTCAGTCCGCGTCCGCCGAACTCGTGCGGCACGGCGATTGTCAGATACCCGGCCCGCCTGAGGTCCTCGAAATCCTCCTGGAAGAAGCGGTTCTCGCGGTCGTAGATGGGTGCGCGTTCGCGGAAACGCGCGAGCATTTCGTCAGTGATCAGGCTGGTCGCCCCGACATCGGATGCCGTGGTTGTCACGTGCGTGTTCTCCTGTCCAAGGTGGGAAGTGGACCTCAGCCTAGGCCCACCCACCTGACCGAGCCATCGGGGCAACTACTCAAGCGTGGTACTCAAATCACCTACGCAACGCGCCGCTGGCCTGGATCGGGGCACACGTGGGCAGGGGTTGGTGCTGCACGTAGACCGCCCGGCCGGCTTGCATACCGTCCAGCTGCATGGTCTGCATGAGCGCCTGCAGGATGGGCAACGGCCAGACGCGATGGCCGTCGTATGTTTGATCAACCTGCAGGTCCATGGGCCGCGCCAGAACGGCCAGTCCGACATCACCACGACAGATGCGCTGAACGAGCGGGCCTGGGTCATACTGGCCCGCATCCAGAAAGAAGCTCGCGAGGAGCGGTTCGAGCAGCACCGGTTTGCCCGCCAGCGTCACGACATCAGCGGGCTCGGCGAGTACAAGCCGTGGTTCGCGCCGCACGCGGTCAACGAGCTGCCGGAACTCACCCGCATCGTGTTCGGTTGTGTTCTGCAGTTCGAGCGTGCTTGCCCAGGTGGCCTGAAGCGTTCCGGCGCTGATAGTGAGGACCGCGTACGCCATGCCGAACCCGAGGCCGAGCGAGGCCAGGCGACTCACACATCGCGTGGCGTACCAGGCGCCCAGCGCGCCGAGGATCGCCCCGGCCGCTGCGAATTCGAGGCTGTAGTTGGTCGAGGCACCGGCTTTGCCAATCCCCAGAACAGGTATGGCCGCGGCAAGCCAGTAGAGGATCAGGAGCCGATCTGAACTGCGCGCCCAGGCGCGCGTCGCGAGCACATAGCTGGCCCCGAGCACGATCGGCACCAGTTGCGTGAACAGCACGACCAGTCCACGTCCAATCAAAAGGTCCAGCCGAAACTCGTTGAGATTGGTCCCGATCACGTCTTCTGTGAATGCGGGCATCATCAACTGCGCGATCCCCCACACCAGGACGGTTCCGCCGATCGCCGCGCCTGCAAAGAGCGCCGCCAGGCGCCAGGCCCTCAGGGTCGCAAGCCACACGAGCCCTGCGAGCGTCGGCGCAATCAGCGTCTGCTTCGTCAACACCGCGGCCGCGGCCAGGACGCCAGCCAGGATGACCCGACGAGCTGACAACCCGCCGTCCAACACAAAGACCGTGCTCACGCTGAACGCCACACCGAGCATATCGACGCGGTATATGGCCGCCCACGGCACGGTGCCGATGAACCCGAGCGCAATGAAGAAAACCACGGCGAGGCAGCTGATGAGCCAGCTCTTCGCCCGTCGGCCCGCGATCATCCCGACGCATGCGCTGCTTACGAGTGTCGCAACGAGTGATGTGGCACGCCCCCAGATGAGCCCCGGCCCGAGCACCGCCTGCAGCAAAGCGGTAACCAGGTAATACAGAGGGGTGTAGTTCGCGGGGAACAGGAAACCGTCCTCAACGAGCGGTTGATACAGCACTTCGCCGCGCGCGACCCGTGCCGCCGCGGCGTACACGAACGACTCGCCGTAGTCGACCTGGAGTGGGTTGAATAGCGCCACCCAGTCCTGCGCGAGCTTGGCCAGCGCGAGTACGCCGAGCAGAAGCAGCAAAACAACGAGCGCGACACGGGGTGCATTCGACGAGACACGGACTAAAAGCGGAAACGCGTGAAGAGTTCGACCGCCATTGACACATCCGCGAGCGTGTCCTGTCTGCACCGACCGCGGATGATAAGCAGCAGCAGCCCAGCGCCGTCGTGCCAGCGGTGGTGGGGCAGATCAGCGCTTCAGTGTCGCCACGTTCTCGATGTGATACTCTGCCTTACGAATGTGTAAACGGCTGTGCACAAGATTGACGCATGGCCAAAATTGGGCCGCATAAACATGTCGAGTTCTCCGCTGTGGCAACCTTGCACTCTCCAGCTGCTCGAATGGCTGGCGGCGCGGGACCGCAACTCAGCGACCCCTGGGCTGTGCCGATTATTACTGTCGCCGCGTGCGGCCACCCACGCTCAGCCCCACCGTGGTGAGCTCGTCTGCCAGACCTCCGTGTGAAACCCACACTGTGCTGTTGTTGGCACGCCGGGCACGTTGTAGGCGGCAACTAGACCAACCTGTGCTTCAGCCTGGACGGCTAGTCTGCTGGCTTCGGATTCCCCTGCCCAATTCATACTGTTACCGCGTCGTTACAGAACTTTAGGTTTTCGAAACTGCCATTCTCTAGTGCCCGTCGATTGCAAATCTCTAACACTTGACAGCCGCTGGCGCCGGTGGACTAGAGTTCGCCTGCGGTCGGGGGTCACGGGCCGGTCAGGGCCCGTGACCCTCTGGGCCGCCAACCTATAGAGGAGGTTGCCGACTTGAGTTCATCCTACATGCGGCCAGATTGGGCTCAACTTTGCTCGCCTGGCCGCGTGATGCCGTCTATTGCGGCGATGCCTAGTCGTCGCCACTCTCATCGGAGTTGGAACTCATGACCACCACGTTGAGCGATCCGCTGCCGCGCGGCTCCTTTCCCGTGGACCACTTGTTCGAACAGGAGCTGGTCGACAACAACATCCAGTTCGAGCGCCACCCGGCGCTCCGTCTCGACAACGTGCGCATCACACCCGAAGCCCAGGTGCGCACCGGCGAGCACCAGGCACCGCCAGCCCGCGTCGAACGCTACGCCGTCCAGATGCGCGACGGCAGTCTCTTTCCCGCCATTGTTGCTGCTCGTCGACCTGACGAGATCGACCTGTACGACCTTGTCGACGGTAACACTCGGCTCAGGGCCGCCCGCCACAAGCACGTCCTCCGCGACACGTTCCCGGCATACGTGCTCCTGAACGTAACTTGGGCGCAGTGCCGTGAGATCGGCGTCTTCCAGAACCAGCGCAATGGCGCCGATCTCGACAAGGCCGAGGTGCTCAAGTGGGTCCACGAGGCGTTGCAGCGCGGCATGCCGCTCACACGCATCTCGCGTATCAGCGGCTTCTCCTACAACAAGGTCAAGCAGCTCAACGGCGTGCACGACTTCGATCAGCGCGCGCAGCGCCTGACGATGCCCGAGACCGTCCAGGAGCTGCCGGGCGGAGCCAAGCAGCTCATCGCCGACGAGCTGCAGTTTGACGCTATCTTCAAGGAGACGGCCCAGCTCGCCGCCGACTCGGCGATGCCTGTGGCTGAGTTGAAGCCGATCGTCCAGGCAATCAAAGCGGCGCACAGCGAGCAGGAGGCGCTCACCAAGCTCGCCGATGAGCGCCGCCAGCGTCAGAGCGCGATCGACGCCCACATACAGGCGGTTGCCGACGGGAAGCCCGGTGTTCGGCCGCCATACCCGGTCCAGATGCTCAAGCATCTGACCTTCCTGGTCGATCGCGACCCGCACGACCTGGTGGAGCACAGTGCGACGACAAGAGATAACGCCTTCAAACTGGTCGAGCAGGCCCATCGACGTCTCGGCGAGGCGCTTGACCTGTATCGCGCCTCCGAGTGGAGCGTCTCGCCCTCGCAAGCCGCAGACTGAATCCGGATGAACGACTCCGAAGCACTCGGCGCGGTGGACATCCTTGTCCTCGACGCGCTGGCAGTTGCGGGTGGCATTGCCACCCGCGACCACCTCTTCAGCGCCGTGCAACCGATGGTCTGGGGCCACATGGCCGACAGTGCGGCGCGTCGGGCCGGCTACACCGGTCAGGACGAGCAGCAGCTCCACGCCTCAGGCCAGCAGGCCCTGTTCGAGGACGCCCTAACCCATCTGCTGTCGCTGCGCGTGGTCGTGCCCTGGGGGGACAAGCCCGACCATTACGCCTTACACCCGACACGGCGAGTGCCGCGGTCGCCTGGCGGGCAACCGTATGTGCCGGGCACCGAGCACTGGCGAAATGAACGCGATACGCTCGCCTCCGAACTGCATCGGCGGAAGGCGGTCGAAGAGCGTCGAGTCGCTGGAGAGCATGCTCGATTCATGCAGGAGTTCGCGCCCGACCGCGACAAACTGCTGCGCGTCGTCAAGCGTCAGATGCGGGCCGGACAGCTCGAAGACGGACCACGCGATCAAGTGCTGCTCGAATTGATGAGCTTGTGGCTGGATGTCGACGAATTGGCAAAGGCGGTGGATTTGACAGTCGATGAGGTTGTCGCCGCCATTCAGCGCGCGCAGCATCCGGATCAACCGTCGAAAGCTCGACGACGTGGCGGACGGAAAGCATCGGCAAATACATTGTCGGACAGTGCCGCGGACGAATCGTCGGACAATGCCCGCGCGCCATCAGGGAGTACCGCGGGGGCATCAGAGACTACTGCACGGTCGCCAGAGACTACGACGCCACAAGATCGCCACGGGCGAGTCGTCGTCGTCGAGCCACCATACGACGATGTTGCCGAGCAAGCCAAACGTCGATCTGGCAGCGGCAGTGCTGCTCAGCGGCATCCTGCACACCCTTCGCGGAACGCACCGGCGCGGTCTGGCTGAGCTGGTGGCGCGTGAAGCCGCGGCCGCCGCCTCAGTGGGCGCTGGCGAGGCGCAGCCGCACGACGCGGTTCTCGACCCTCCGGGCCGCAGCGACGCAGGCCTACGAGCCGCGCCGGCAATCGACCTCGGCAGGGCGGCCATGAGCACCATGTTTTCGGTACGCGCCAGCGCGTGGCGGGGCGAGCTGGCGTGCACCCCATGATGAACTCGTTCGCCTCGAGCATGTCGTCAGATCGGCTAGTTCACTCGCCGGTTGAGGTAGTGTCGTGCTGGCCCTGAATTTGCCGCGAGATAGCTGTACGCAAGTGGGACGATGGCCGATTTCCTTATTCGAGATCCAGTCTTGGTGCGCCAGCCGAAGCAACGGCAAAGGGCCCGACTCTGCCGAAGACGCGAATTCGGTTCTCCTCGTAACGTGCTGCAAGCGCCCAGACAGTGTCATCTACGGCCGCCGTCAATTCGCGTTGCAGCCGATCGATGTCATCGTGACTTAGCGGCTGCTCTTTTGGGGCTGAGATTTCGAGGAAGATGACCGGCCCCGCTGGCTGTCCCCTCAGACCGGCTCGAACAAGGACGTGGAACGCGAGCCGAACAGCGTTGGG
>JAFAPL010000981.1 GCA_019247135.1 Chloroflexota bacterium
AACCGTGCGTCGCGGAAGAGCCGCTCGATTTCGGTCGACTTGAAGATGCCGAAGCCACCCGCCAGGTCGAGCGCCGAGTCCACCACCCGCCACGCGGCCTCGACGGCGTTGTATTTCGCGCTTACCCGCTTGACGACCCAATTGCACCGTAGTCCGCGCCGTTCCACCAGCCCTGGGCCGTCAGCTCGAGTTGGGGCCCGACGGCTTCCAGGGCCATGACCATTTCAGCGATCGAATCCTGGACGTCTCGGCCAGCAGCCCTGCGCGATAGAGCTCGAGCCCGAGGAGCCACCTCTCACCAAGCGCTTCCCGCGTTGTGTCCCCGATCTCCTGACGTACGGAGGGCCTCCTCGGCGACCGGTCGCTTGCCTGGCGGCAGTTATTAGGCCTAACAACATGATGTGGCGGCGCCGGGCTGGACCGCAGCTGAAGAGAACGATGGCCAGGCCCGAAGTGTCCTTCAAGGGCAGCCCTACTTAAGCCGAAGATATACTGTGCGAACCTCATCGATTAATCGCGATTTGCCGGAGAAACGCATGAACGAGCCGCGGCCGGGCGAGCTATTGAAGAACGTGTTCGTCCTGATGCTGGAGAACCACTCATTCGACAATATCTTCGCGATGTCCCGTATCCCAGGGATCCAGGCAGCCACGCTCGAGGACTCGAATTTCGCCTTCGGCAACAAGTATGCGGTAGAGGATGGCGCACCGTGGTCCATGACGACGGACCCAGGGCATGAATTCGAAGACGTGCTGGCACAGCTCTGCGGCTGCGACGCCGTGCACAGCTACCAGGGCGGGCCCTATCCGCCAGTGAATAACTCGGGCTTTGCGAGCAACTACGCCACCTCGACGTCGGAATCGACGGGATTGCCCGCGGCGGCGCGTGTCGGCGACATTATGGCGTGCTTCGATACCAGGCGGCAATTGCCCGTCATCCTCGAACTCGCGAAGGAATTCGCGATCTGCGACCGGTGGTTCGCGTCGGTTCCCGGGCCGACCTGGCCGAACCGTTTCTTTGTGCACGGTGCATCCTCGGCCGGGTGGGCGGACAGTCCGCAGACAAAGGATGAGATCCCATGGGAAACCTTTGAAGGTTTCCGTTACACCAACGGATCCATTTTCGAGCTTCTGCACGCGTCCGGCCATCGCTGGCGTCTGTACAACGACAATCACAATCGGTACAGCGACGATCCTTCGGGACCAGAATTCGGAGGCTGGATTTCACAAGTCGCTTCGCTGAAAGGGATTAGCCAGCTCGATATTCGATCAATGGACGACTTTGCGAGCGATCTCCAGGCGATGACACCTGACGGCTTACCGGCCTACACCGAAGTCTACACATTCATCGAGCCGAATTTCGGCAAGAGTTTCTTCGCGCGCCAGCCCGCGCACACGGGAGTCGCACACGAGCACCTCGCAGGGCCGACGTACAGAGGCGGCTCGTCGCAGCACCCTGAGGATGATCCATCCGGAGGAGAAGGCCTGATCAAAGCAGTCTACGAGGCGGTTCGGTCCTCGCCGGTCTGGAGCACGAGCCTTCTGTTCATCGTCTATGACGAGCACGGCGGGTTTTACGATTCGGTCAAACCCGGCCCGGCAACTCCTCCGGGCGATCCACCTCCCCGCGGACAAACAGCAAGGAATGCGCGTCAGTTCGACTTCAGCCAGTATGGAGTGAGGGTGCCGGCGGTCGTCGTATCTCCGCTCATTCCGAGAGGGACGGTGGACCACACGGTCTACGACCACTCCTCGATCCCTGCCACCCTCGAGCGGCTGCTGCACCTGAAACCGCTCACCAAGCGCGATGAAGCTGCCAACGACGTGCTGCACCTGCTCACCAATTCGGCTCCCCGCAACGATTGTCCCAGGACGCTCTCGCCGCCCGTCCGCTGGAACGGCGGCACGCCCCGGCAAGCACAGGCGGCTGAGCTCGGTGTGCTCGGCCGCACCCTGGGTGAGCAGGCAAGCGAAGTGGAAACGGCAATCGAGCGAGTCGGCGAGGACCTGGCGGCTGTGATCGACGAGCCACTGCCGACCTCAGGCAACGTGATCGGATTCCTGCATGTCCTGCTCAAGACGGAGCTCGAATGCGGAACCCTGGATAGCAACACTGAGCAGGCGCAGGCCAGAATTGTCGACAATTACAAGCGGGTCAAGACCAGCGGTGACGCCCAAGCCTATGTGAAGGCGATAGCGGAGAAGCTTGAGAACGCACAGAAGGCGCGTCGACCCGACTGATTACGACCGGTCGCGAGCACTGGCTCTCATCCAGCAACGTGGTCTGGCCTGTTTATCGAGCAAACCTGATACCCCTCCTCTCGGTGGCTACTGTACCGATATCGAAGTCTCAAAGCGCACCTCAAGTAAACGACTTCTACCAGCAGTTCCGACAAGCTCACCTACTGGTGCTGAAGCACGAGGCATCTCGCAACTCGCAGCGCGCCCCGGACTCAGTTGCGCTGCGGGAATACGCCTTCCAGTGCGATGTAGTAGCCACCCTGGGTACCTGCAGGCAGCGGCGACTCGCGGAGATCTGGCAGACTGAATGTCGTCTGGCCATCGCCTCCGAACACGGTGCCAATCAAGGCGAAGAGTGCTTGGTTCTCCGCAATCTGAAGTGATGAGCCGTCGCAAAGAGCCCAGCGTATCGGAGCAAAGTTGTATGGCAGCAGCCGGATTTCGCCGATGAACGGATCCATGCGAGGGAGTGTACCGCCTGTTGGCGGCGTAATTAACTGACGCTGGATTGAGCCGTTTTCGCCGGTTTCGGTGAAGGCGAGGTGTATGCCGTCGATGCTGGCGAGTCCGGCGAAGGAGCTCCTCGGGTGAGGAGCTCCTCCCTTGTTCGTTCAGGACCAGGAGAAGGTCACCGACGGAACGCCCGTCGTATCGATGGTGAGACTGGTTTGGCTGGCAGAGTCGCCGAATGCGGAGGATCCGCCACCGCCACCGCCCCCAGCGCCGTCACCACCGCTGCCGTCGAGTCCGCCACCGCCACCGAACAGGCCTCCGCCTCCCCCACCGCCGCCACCGCCACAGACGTTGGGTGCGGCCGACAGGCCGTCGCCCCCATTTGGAGACCCGCCGTTCGGTCCGCCACCGGCCGAGGCCGTCGCGCCACCGCCGCCCGCTCCCGGAGCGGCGCCTGCACCACCCGGCGCTCCCGCATTGCCCGCATCGCCGCCCCTGCCGCCTCCCTTGAAATCACCGCTTTGACCACCCCCGCCACCTCCACCTCCAGCGATGACGAGGCATGTAGCCAGCGACGTGTCCTCGTGGATCGACATGGTGCGTATGTCGGAGGCGCCTCCTCCACCCCCAGCGCCGTTTCCGCCACCGCCGGGGCACGGACCCCCGCCACTGCCACCGCCCGCTCCCCCGCCACCAAATCCGCCGGCGGCAAGCATGGCGCCGTGTTGTCCTGGAGCACCGTTACTGCCGACCTCAACGAAGATGAGCTGCCCTTCTGTCACATCGAGCTGGGCCGTCGCCTGTGCCCCGAACCCGCCCGCGCCACCTGGAGCTGCCCCCGGCCCGCCGGCACCCCCGATCACTGTCACGGTCACCTGATTCACGCCGCAAGGCGTGACGAAGTGTTGTTCGTGTCCGGTAAAGGTGAAGGTCTTGCTGCCTGCCATACTATTCTCCTGTTCGCCGAGCCCAACCCGCGCCATCGCGCCCGCCAGCGGCGTTGGCGCCGAGTGGCTCATCCATTTGGCTGCATGTTTGTGGGCACTCGCCGTCATCAGGCATCGAGCCTCGCCGATTTCTACGAAGTGCTGCTGAGACCCGTAACCTCCCTATGATGGACTTGCGGAGCCGCGGCTGCTCGAGTCACTACGGCTCCGACCGCCGCTCGGCTGCACATCGTACTGCAGGCGGGATCCAAATGAGATGCCACGACAGGTGGGGCACGAGCGGGGGACGTCAAGCCCCGCACTGCCGATCCGGCCCAGCGGGGTAGATCACCTTGAGCATCAGCTGGAATCAATGTCCGGCGCCGGGCGCAACCCACGCGTACACTCGACGTCATCCGGACGGCTCGATCAGGTGAATGATCTCGCAGTCTGCCGGATTCCGGTCCGCTATGCCTGCAACGGAGCCCACGGTCGATGGCGTGTGGGGTCCGTTGCGGTTCAACTCGAGCAGTGCTGAAGTGGTCCAACGCACCAGCCACTCCGCACCGTTGGACCGCTGCTCCGGGACACATGCGTTTCAACACACCCAGCAGCTCATGTCCGCCATCATGCTGAAAGGTGCGCTGTCAGTCAGGGGCTTTCAGCAGGCTCATGCTGACGCCAGCGGCGAAGACCCTGCAACGTGCTACGCGACATCAGGCACGCCCATTATCTGGTGCAGCGTGCCGAGGTCGATGATGATCGGTGTCGTCAGTCTCGATCCGAATGAGATCAACGCATTCTGGATACCCAGCAGCGTCGCGATGAGACGAGCGCGGCCTACCAGCGATGCCCGGGCAATGGTCTGCGAGAGCAGGACGCGCATGGACGCGAGCGCGGCGGATAACTTTGCCGCGGCATCCTTCCCATCAATGGGAAGTTGACGGATCGACGCGAGCACCGATTGAAGCGACGTACGAGCCGCTGGGATCAGTCTTGGTTCGATCCCGCGAGCCGTGAGTTGGGACGACATTGCATTCAGCTGGTTGCTGACCAGCGCCTGCGGCGTGCGGCCAATCTCTGGACCCAACCCTCCCTGACCAAGGACCACCCCTTGAAGGCGGGTCGCATCTGTTTGCCTCAAGGCCGTCGCGGCTGCATTGGTGTCGGCAGCAGTCTTCAGGTAGTCGCCCATGAGCCGGAGCAGAGGATCACACAGCGCGCGCACA
>JAFAPL010001029.1 GCA_019247135.1 Chloroflexota bacterium
GTTTCCCAGCTCCATTGCGTCGTATCGGCCATCGGCGGCACCGCACTGGTCGCGGTGCCATTCGCGTGTGGTTCAGATGTGCCGTTTGCCTCCGCGGGCGGCGCGGTGACCAGCTGCGGCGCAGCCGTCGGCGAGCTCACCGCCACCGCCGAAGTGACCGCCGCGTGTGTCTGGGTCACCGTCGATCGGGCGTCGTTCAGCACGGCACGCGTCTCTTCGACCACCTGTTTCGTCTCGTTCAACTCGGATTGGATGGTTCGATTGAACTCGTCGCTCAGGCTGCTGGTCGCCCGGCGGAAGTCGGCGATGGCGCGTCCGACCTGGCCCATAATTTCTGGCAGACGGGCCGGCCCGAACACGATCAGGGCCAGGACCACGATCAGCAGAATCTCCGTTGGCCCCATGCCCAGAATGTTCATAGCCGCGGATTATGCCCGCCGAACGCTCCCAGCGTCGATGTTGTATTGCTGTGCAGCGGCCAGAAGATCGGCTGAAAACCCGTTCGCCTCGGTGGTCGTGATCCACACCTGGCGCTGCCGTGGTGCCGTATCGATGTCCACGGCCAGACGTTGCAGGACGTACCCGCGGCGGTGCGGATCCAGCTCCGACAGCACGTCGTCGAGCAGGACAACTGGCAGCTCGCCGACCTCGGCGCGCATCCAGTCGGCCTCAGCGAGCTTCAAAGCCAGCACGGCCAGGCGCTGTTGGCCGCGCGAGCCGTATGTATTCAGGTCGACATCGTCGAGGACAAAGGTGAAATCGTCGCGGTGTGGGCCGACCAGACTGACGGCCTGATCGATTTCGCGAGTGGCGACACGCTCCTGCGCTTCGCGGAATCCATCACGGATCTGATCCAGCGAGACCGGGCCAACGGAATCCAGTGCGCTAGACCGATAACACACGTGCATCGTTTCGTCCGTGCCTGCCAGGTCGCGGAAGATGCCGTCGGCCAATTCATCCAGGCCATGGAGCATCTGCAGACGCTGTCGCAATATGAGAGATCCCCAGTCCAGCATCTGCTCGGTCCACGGCTCGAGCGCGGAGGGCGGCTGCCGGCGCTCGCGCACCAGTCGCAGCACCTGATTGCGCTGCAGCACTACGCGGTTGTAGCGCTGCAGCGCCCGCAGGTGATTTGCCGACGCCTGCGAGCCAGCCAGATTGAGGTACTGCCGCCGACCCGCGGGCGGCCCGCCGGCCAGCGCGACGTCGCCAGGTGAGAAATACACGACCGCCAGTTGTCCCACCAGACTGGTAGCTCGCGCGGGTAACCCGTTGACTTTGATAGTGCGCGCGACCGGGCTGCTGCCCTCGCGCTCGGCGCCAGGTCGATCAGCTTCGAAGGTGACCTCGAGGTGCACCTCGCCTTCGGCGCGGCGGACCCGACCTTCGATGCGTGCGAACGGCGCAACCACCGCGGCGAGATCAGGATCCGATTGAGTTCGCCAGCTGATCAGCTCGCGTTCGGAGCTCGTGCGTGGCGAACGACTCGTCGCGAGGACGTAGACGGACTCCAGCAGATTGGTCTTACCCTGCCCGTTGCGCCCGCAAAAGAGCAGGACGCCAGGCTCGCACTCGAGCCGCAGCGACGCCAGATTGCGGAAACTGGCGAGCGCGAGCTGGCTCAGCCACATTGCGGGCCGCTGGCGCGGGGCCTTCCTGGACTAGGATTCTGCGCGGCTGGCGGGCCTTGGAATGCTGGGCGCCACGCCAAAGCCAGGCGCGCGATGCTCGGCAACCTCGAATGTGCGGTCGACCACGTCCACCAGGCGGGTGATCGCCTCGTCAACTTTGCCAAGGTCGGCCAGCTGCTCGTCCTTGACGTGCGACAAGTACGCGACCACGACGTCCCGCGCGATCTCCGCTTTCTTTTCTCCGTTCTCAACACGAATCGGCATCTTGCCTGGAGTGTAACGGTACGGCACGCGCGCGCCGTTTCCTTTCGATGCTGGCCCTAACGCGGTCGCACACACGATTCGCCAGGTACGCCCGCTACACTCGGAGTCTCGCCATGCGAGCTCACGCGCTGGTGCTCCTGCTCGTGCTGGGGCTGGCCCTTCCGCCCGCGCCGTCGGCGGGCGCACAAACGCCAGCCGCTTCCGACGCGCTGTTCAGTCAGGGCGTCCAGCTCATGCACCGCGGCGATTTTCCGTCGGCGCAGCAGTTCTACGCCGATCTCGCGGGCAGGCTCTCTTCTGACCTCGCCCCGCGAGCGCTGCTGTACCAGGCGCGCGCGGCGCTCGCGGACGGCGACACCGAGGCATCAGAGGCAGTCCTGCAGCAGCTCCTGGCAACGTATCCCAGCTCCGATCAGGCGGCGAACGCGTACTTCGCGTTGGAGCAAACTCGACGCGCGGCGGGCGACTGCGCGGGCGCGCTGCGCGCGCTCGACGCGTACGAAGCAACGGTTGGAGGGATTGCGCTCGGGCCGTACACGTGGGTACAGCGGGCGCAGTGCTCGGCCAAACTGCGCGATTGGCCAGGCGAGCTGGATGCCGCCAAAACGGCGCTCGCGATCGACGGTGGCGGACCGCGCCTCACGCGCATCGAAGCCCTCGAGCGTGCTGGCGAAGCCAACCTCAACATGGGACGCAGACAGGAAGCCCTGGATTTCTACGACCGGTCGATGGCGCTGGCTGGCACACCGGCGTATCGAGCCGAGATGCTGTTCACGACGGCGACGCTGATGCGCGCGCTCGGTCAGACCAACGACGCGGTCGATCGCTTCCGGTCGGTCGTGGTGGATTATCCAGACCAGGCGCGCGCGCCCGGAGCTCTCGATGCCCTGATCGACATGGGCCGCGGGGACGTCCTCAGCCTGTATCAGGCAGGCGTCGTTCGGCTCGACGCGAAGCAGTATTCATCCGCGGCGGGGCTGTTCGATCAGGTCGACCCGGCGAACGCGGACTGGGCTGCCGCGCAGCGCTCGCGCGCCGAAGCGCTCTTGAAGCTCGGACATGAGGACGCGGCGCGGCAAGCGCTGGAAAGTGTCGCGGATGGCAGTGCGCTCCTGCGTCTCGGCCAGCTCGACGAAAGCGACAGCGACCCCGCCGCAGCGGAATCGAACTACTTCGCCATGCTGCAGGCAGCCCCCGATCGAGCGGCCGAGGCGATGTTCCACATTGGCTTCACGAGATACATTCGCGGCGATACGGCCGGGGCGTTGTCTGCCTGGCAGCAAGGGCTCGGGAGTGGCCCACCCGCGCCGGCGATGCAGTCGCAGCTGGAGTACTGGATTTCGAAGGCGCTGCCAGCCGGGTCGCCGGAAGCCGCGGCCTTCTTGAACCAGGCCGCGACCGCTGATCCGGAGAGTTTCTACGCCTTACGAGCGCAGCGAGCGCAGGAGGTGCTCAGTAGCACGCAGGCCTTCGCAAGCACTTCGAGCACGACAGCGAAGACGCTGTCGGCTGCGTCGGCGAAAGAGCAGCAGCAGACGGCCGACTGGTACGCGGATTTTCTTACGACGCCCGAGCGTGCGGCTTCGGACGTTGCTGCGGAGCCATCGCTCGCGCGCGCCGTACAGCTTCTCGACCTGGGGCTGCGTACGGAAGCCAGTTGGGAGATCGAAGGCCTGATGCAGCAGTACGTGCAAGCCCAGGACTACGCACACCTGGCAGCGCTCGCCGACTGGCTCACTGCGCACGACCTGCCGCAGTCGACACTACTGATCGGCAAGCAGGAACGCGACCTGCTCGGCTACACGAACCTGCCGCGTAGCTTGCAGAAGCAGGTGTATCCGGCGGGCTGGGGTGACCTGGTTCAAGAACAGGCGGGACAGTATGGGGTTGATCCGCTGCTGATGCTGGCGATGATTCGCCAGGAGAGCTCGTTCGACCCGCGCGCCCAGTCGGGTGCGCAAGCGATGGGGTTGACGCAAGTCGTTCCGTCGACGGCGCGCATGATCGCGGCCAAGCTCGGCCGAGAGGATTTCTCGACGCACGACCTGTTCAAGCCGGCAGTCAGCCTTGCGTTCGGGTCGTGGTTCGTGTCGCAACTACTGGGCGACTACAAGGGTGGGGTGATCCCGACGCTGGCCGCCTACAACGCGGGCGGCGGAAACGTGGCGCGCTGGCTGAATCGCTTCGGCAACGATCCAGACGTGTTGGTCGAAGAGATCCCGCTGCCCGAGACGCAGATGTACGTGCGCATCGTCTACGACAACTACGTGCACTATCAGCTTCTCTACGGCGATCAGTCAGCATAACTACTGCCCGCAGCTCAAAGGTCGGGCGCTCCGACCGGAGGGAATGCGTGTACCGGGGATCAGACCTCCAACGCGTAGCGCAGAGCCGCGTCCAGCGCCTGAAGCTGCTCGTCGTCCAACACGCCGACGTGTTCGATCAGTGAGCTCAAACGCACTGTGGCAAGCTCGTCGCAGTTGATCACCGACGCATGGTCGAGCCCGTTCGCCTCGCCCACGGCGACCTCGAACGGCAAGCCTCGTCGCCTCGTCGTTACCAGGGCGACAGTCGCTTTCCGTCGGCGCTCATGGCTGCCCGTACGTGAGATGAGCGCGCCGATGTGCGGCCTGTCGATACCGGGCCAGTCGATCCACCAGAGCTCACCCCGCCGCACTGCGATCCGCGCGGCGCGCCTTCCATTCGGCGTAGTCGTTGCGGTCGCTCGCGAACTCCTGGGCCATCGCCTCCGCGCTGCCGCGCAGCATGGCCGCGGAGAGAGCCTCCTCCTCGTCGGTCGCGGCCGCCGCGGCAGAAACCGCGGCATCGCGGCGCTCGATCGCCTCCCTCAGGAGTTGCGCGAGCAGGGCGGAAACGTTTGTGCGCGCGTCAATCAGGCCAGCGTTGCGCGCCAGGTGCAGCAGATCCGTCGGTAGTGATACCGACATCTTGGTCATGGTGACGGTCATCGGCCGGCAGCGTACCAAAAAGTATGCCGTGGACCGCTAGCGTGGAACGTGGCGCGGGTCAGGAACGGCCGCGCTATCTTGCAGACGGGGCCCGCTCGCGGGGGACCCACACGTGGACCTGGGGCATGTACCGCCCGCCCAGGCGGTAGTACTCGTCACCCGCGGGGATGAGCGGACCCGTATCGACATACCCACGATCGCGGGTCGTATCGGTCAAAAAGAACTCCACCGAGTCGGGGTCGAGCAGCACCGCATCAAAGCGCCGCTGGTCCAACGCGGCCGCGTACGCGTCACCCCACGCGCGACCCGCGTCCACCGGTCGGCCGCCAAATGTTCCCTGAAGCTCGCCGACGCTCAGCCCGACGGGCTGCTCGCCCTTGCCCGCCTGGTAGAGCAGCTCACTCACGTCCGGCCCGAAGGCGGTGCCGGGCACTCCCTGCATGGCCGCCACCAGTCGCTGGCCGGCCTCTACATCCGAGCGCAGCGGCGACGTGTCACGCGGGTTGTAGTGCACGAACGCAAATTGCGCCACAACCAGCAACAGTGCATACGCCCGAAACGCGCGGCCAGCACCGACGTTGCTCCCGGCGTCCGGCAGACGGCGGAGCGCTTCGTGCAGCCCGAGTCCGAAGCCGGCCGCGAGAATCGCCAGGGCGGGCAGTACGACGTTGTCGGCGCTCCAGCGGTTCAAGCTCGCGCCCCAGGCCATGCCCACCATCGCCAGCGCGGCTAGCAGCCAGAAGCGGACGGCCGCCAGCTCGCGCCGCAACCAGCTGCCGATCAGGAAGAAGGGCAACGCCAGCAGGGGCAGGGTGAAAGCCGGCAATAACTGTCTGGACCAGAAGCCGTCCAACGCGGTCAGCTGTAGAGCGTGATTGGCGGGCAGACGGACGAGGTAGAGCACCCACCAGTTGCCGGACTGGAGCGTGAGCAGCAACGCGGCCAGCCCCAGGGTCGCGCCTGACCCAACGACGTACGCCAGCAACCGCCGCAGCGACCGCGAGAGCACCTGGTGCACGCCCATCGCCAGGACGACGACGAACGCCGTCTGCTTGGTCAGGACCGCCAGCGCGAGCAAGACGCCGCTGGCCAGGCTCAGCCAGATCGCCGCGCGCGGCGCCACCTGCACGTCCGCGGCGCGAGCCGCATCGAGGCCCGCAAGGATCAGCAGGACGCACATCACGTCCACGCGCGCAAGGTCGAGGCTGTCGGCCGCGAGCGTCGTACTCGAAATGAACAGGGCGGCCGACACGAGCGTTGGCAGCCACGCCCGCGTCTCGCGCCACACGAGATGCGCGACCAGTGCAGCCGAACCGAGGGCCGCCAGAAACGAAACCAGCCTCAGGGTGAGCAGACTCGGGCCGAGCACCACCGCGGCCGCCGCGGAGACGTAGAAGTACAGCGGAGCATAGACCGGCGGGACATAGTCGAGCGTCGGTGGTCCGTACAGCGGTAGCCCGTGGAGGACGCGCCTCACGGCCTGCACGGCGGGCGCCTCCATGACCCACAACGGGTAGGCATAGGTGAGGCGGAAATACGAGGCGACGACGAAACCGAGCAGGTACACGGCGGCCAGGGCGGCGGCGCAGCCGGTCAAGACCCGCGTGAGGTCTACGTGGGTCCGAGCCTGTGACGAAACGGCGAACCGGGGCGCGGTTGCCAGTCGTCCCCAGGGCTTCATTCGCGCGGATTGTACGGCCCACTCGCAGATGCTCTGGCGCCGTCGCCGTCCGCATGGTCGGACACTGCAACAATGCGCTGCATATGCGGATTGTCGATTTCGAGGTCATCCGACTGCGCGGGCCGGAGCTCACCGAGCCGGTGCGGCCGGCCTGGGCTCCTGGCTCGGTGTGGCAACGGCGCGACGCCGTCCTTGTCAAGCTGACGACGGACGAGGGCATCGTCGGATGGGGCACACCCGGCTATGCGGGGTCGGCCGCACTCGAGAGCTGGGTCAAGCCCCAACTGCTCGGCGCCGACCCGTTCCAGCTCGAGCAACACGCGCGCATCTTCCGCGGCGCGGACGGCTGCTGGGGCGTCGAGATTGCCTTGTGGGACATCATCGGTCAAGCGTGCGGTCAGCCGCTCTACCGTCTGTGGGGCAGCGCGAGGGACCGCGTACCCGGCTATGCCAGCTGCGTGGAGCTGCGCTCAGGCGAGCGACGCGCCGAGGACGCAGCCGCCAGGCGCGCGGAGGGTTGGCGCGCCATCAAGCTTCGACTCCACGACTGGACCCTTCAGCAGGACGTTGCGCAGGTTCAAGGTGTCCGCCAGGCGATGGGCGACGATTTCACGATCCTGGTCGATGCGAATCAGGCGCAACAGCCAGGGGGACAGCACCCCGAGCCGGGTCCAGCCTGGACATACGAGCGAGCATTGCAGACCGCCCGAGAATTACAGCGGCTGGGCGTGTTCTGGCTCGAAGAGCCACTCGACCGCTACGACTTCGAAGGGCTCGCGAAACTGTGCAGCAATATCGACATGTTGATCGCCGGCGGCGAGAACAATCGCGGACTGCATGAGCTGCGCTGGCTGATCGAACAGAACGTCTACGACGTCATCCAACCCGAAGCCATGGTGGCCGAGACTTTGTCCAGCTTGAGGAAAATCTGCTCACTGGCAGAGCTGCATCGAAAGCTGGTCGCGCCGCACCACGGCGGCGGTGGACTCGGCGTCGCCGCTCATCTGCATCTCGCGTGCGCCGTGCCCAACTCCACCTACTTCGAGATGCTGTGCGAACCGCCAGCCATGACGACGGACGACTTTCAGTGGTATCTGGCCGAACCGCTCCGCGTGAACGCCGACGGCGACATCGTCGCCCCGACACGGCCCGGCCTCGGCGTCGAACCCGACCCCGACAAGCTCGCGCACTTTCGCGTAGCCTGAGCGGGCATGGACCTCGGGCTGCGAGGCCGAACGGCGATCGTGGCTGCGGCGAGCAAAGGCCTCGGCAAGGCGGTGGCACTCGGCTTCGCGCAAGAGGGCGCGAACGTCGTCATGTTCTCGCGCGATCAACGTGCGATCGATGCCGCGGCCAAGGAGGTCCAGGGCACCGGCGCGCACGTCGTCGCGCTGCCTGCGGACGTCACTTCAGAACGAGACCTCCAGCACGTCGTCCAGACAGCAATGCGCGAGTTCGGCGCCGTGGACATCGTCTACAACAACGCGGGCGGGCCGAAGCCGGGCATGTTCGACAGCTTGTCGGACGAAGACTGGCAGCACGCGGTCGAGCTCGACCTCATGTCCGCGATTCGACTGACACGACTGTGTCTCCCTTCCATGCGCGAAAGGCGTTGGGGCCGGATCATCACCAGCACGTCCTCATCTGTGAAACAGCCGATTCCGAACCTGATGCTGTCGAACAGCGTGCGCAGCGCGACCACGGCATGGTCGAAAACGCTCGCGGACCAGGTCGGGCCTGATGGCATCACGGTGAACGTCATCGCACCTGGCAGCATCAGCACGGACCGGCTGCAACAGATCGACCAGGATGCGGCGGAACGTGCGGGCCGCGGTCTGGAAGAACTTCAACGCCAACGGGCAGAAGGAATCCCGTTGCGACGCTACGGAACGCCGGCCGAGTTCGCGGCCGCCGCGATCTTTCTCGCGTCCGAACAAGCCGGCTACATCAGCGGCGTGACGCTGCTGGTCGATGGCGGCGCGTTTCGGGGGACCTACTGATGCGACTGTCCATGAAGCTCGGCTACAACGACGGTTTCCGCAAGGCCGCCGAGCGCGCCGCCAGGTACGAGGAGATCGGGGTCGACGTCTTCTGGACGGCTGAGGCCTACGGCTTCGATTCGGCCACGCAGCTCGGCTACCTGGCCGCCAAGACGCGACGGGCACAACTGGGGTCGGGCATCTTGCCGATCTATTCGCGCACGCCGGCCCTCATTGCCCAGACCGCGGCCGGTCTGGATGACCTTTCCGAAGGGCGCGCCATTCTTGGGCTCGGTGCGTCAGGACCGCAGGTGATCGAAGGTTGGCATGGCGTGCGGTACGACCATCCCGTCCAGCGCACCCGCGAGATCATGGACATCTGCCGCACGCTCTGGCGACGTGAGGTGGTCAGCTACAACGGCCGCTGCTACACGCTTCCGTTGCCGCCTGAACAGGGCACCGGGCTTGGCAAGCCGTTGAAGATCCTGACGCACCCGCGGCGAGACGCCATTCCCATCTATCTTGCGTCACTGGGCGAACGCAGTGTGGAGCTGACTGCGGAGCTAGCCGACGGTTGGCTGCCGATCTTCTTCGTCCCTGAGAAGGCGGATGCAATCTGGGGTGATGCACTGGCGCGCGGCCTGGCCAAACGGCCGAGCACGCTCGGGCCGCTGGAGGTCGTTGCTGGCGGAGCCCTGGCCATCGGCGACGGCCTGGAGCACTTGCGCGACCTCGAACGACCACACCTGGCGCTCTACGTCGGCGGCATGGGCGCACGCGGGAAGAACTTTTACAACGAGCTCGTGAGCAAGTATGGCTACGAGGCCCAAGCGCGAACGATTCAGGACCTGTATCTGAGCGGTCAGAAACAGGCCGCGGCCGAGGCTGTCCCTGGCTCGTTACTCGAAGGCCTGTCGCTGATCGGCTCCGAGAGCTACGTCAAAGATCGAATCGACGCGTTCAAGGCGGCTGGGGTAACGATTCTGGACGTGCATCCGGTCGGACCAGATCCGACCGGTGACCTGGAGAAGATAAAAAGCTGGGTCAGCTGATCCAATCTCGTACGTTCCCGGCCATGATCTCGTGGATGATCTCGGCGCAGTCGGCGATCGGCTGCGACGCGGTCCGAGGGTCTTCTGCCGCGCGACGCATGCCCTGGTTGACCGCCGTGTGCAAGGTCTGCACGACCTGGCGCAGATAGTCGTCTAGCGGCTCGGCGATTGGCGTCGGCGCGATGTCTAGCTCAGACGTATTTGCGCCCCGACATGGGGTCCGGCACTTGCAAGCCCATCGATTCGATCAGCGGATTGACTTCCGCCACGTACTGCTCGCGCGCTTCCGCGTTGGTGCGGCGTTTCAAGCCCCAGAAGCGAAATCGCTCAGCACGACGCGAGTCGGAGCGTCCGAACATATCGAGCCCGGTGACATACCAGAAGTCGAGCGCACGCTGAACGCGTTCCTTTGCTTCGCCGCCGCGGGCTGCCATCTCGGCCGTACGTGTCGTACCGAAGTCGATGTGGCCGGCCTCCTCCTCCATGACGCGCGACGGGTGTTCGAGGATGCGCGAGAGTGGCGCGTAGCTGCAGCCAACGAACTCCTCGAGCTGGTACTTGCCCACACGATCGATCAAGAACCCGAATACCGCGAAGTCTTCCCACGTGGTGATCAGGCCGCGAAAAGCTTCGAGGTAGCGCTCCTGGTTCGGCCGACTCAAGATGTACGAGGTATCCACACCGATATCGCCGGCGAGCCTGGCAAATTTGCGAAAGTGATCGATCTCTTCGGCGGCCGTTCGGGCCACCACGAGCTGGTCGATCTGGGATGGCGCGGCGGGCAGCATGGCGTCGACATACAGGTGCGGGCCGCCGATCTCGCAATCAGCCTGAATCGCCAGCACTCGTCTGAGCAGATCGATGTACTCAGGGTGTTGCTTCGAGAGGTCCTTTTCTTCTACGTGATCGGTCTGCTCAGACACGTGGGCCCCTCCCGTTGGCCTTCGAGACTTCTAATCGACGAACAGAGCGTACCCAACACCATGCTCTAACGGCGAGATCGTCCAGGCCTCGAACGTGCGTTGAACTTCCGTTTGCGTGGAGTCCTCGTTGTCGCCGGACAGCAGCAGCAACCGACCGTGAGGACGCAGCACGCGTTTCAGTTCGGCCACGCACGCCGGCCGCGCCGGGACCGGAACGTAGTGAAGGCAGCCGCGATCGACCAGGACGTCGAAGGTTTCGTCAGCGAAGGGCAGGTGCAACACGTCGGCCTGCAGCACCTGCGCACGCTGCTCGGGCGATCGGACGAGCGAAGCCGCCGAGACGTCGATGCCGCACGCGTGAACGCCATGGTGTGCCAGGTAGATGAGGTCGGCACCCAGCCCGCAGCCAAGGTCGAGCACGTGCTGGCCAGGCACGATCCAGCCGGCATCCAGAGCACCATGCAGATCTGAGGCGTCGGACGGGCCGGCAACCGTCGACTGAGGTGGCGCAGTTTCGATGACCACGCCGGGCGTATAGCTGCAGAACCTGGGCCTGACTCTGTCGCTACGCTATGTCGGAGTGCGCAGGTGGGGCGAGGACACGCGCGCCTGGCAGGCGCTCGCGGCAACCGTCGTCACCATCGTGCTCGCGGCAGGCGCGCGCACCTCACTTGCCGCGTTCATCCGCCCGATCGAGACGGATCTGGGCCTGGAGCGCACCGTCCTTTCGACCGCCGGCGCGTTGACCGTCCTCACCTATGGACTCGCGCAGCCACTCGTCGGTGCCCTGGCGGCGCGTTTCGGTGCGCGTCAGGTGATGTTCGGCGGAGTTGTCCTGACCGCGCTCGGCGGTATTGGCGTCGCCACGGCGAGTGACCCCTGGCAGCTCTACGTGTTCGCGGGCGTCGTGCCGGGGCTGGCATTCGCGGGCGCGAGCAGTGTGCCCGGCACCGTCCTGGTGGCCGGTTGGTTCATCGGCCGACTCGGACTCGCCACGGGCATCATGAGCGCCGCGATTCCGGCCGGCCAGAGCATCTTCGTGCCGCTTGCGACGGCACTCATTCCGGTGCTCGGCTGGCGGGCGACCTATGTCGTGCTTGGGGCTCTCGTGGCTGTGATCGGCGTGCCCTTGCTGGCATGGCTGGTTCACGAACCGCCGAAGCGTACCGAGGCCGGGGTCGAACAGGCACGTCGACCGGGTTTGGATATATGGCTGGTCGGCGTGGGCTACTTCGCGTGCGGGTTTTCGGACCAGTTCGTGTCCCTACATTTCGTCGCGCTTGCGTCCGACCAGGGGGTGCCAGCCTTGCTTGCCGCGGGCCTGCTCAGCGCGCTGCTTGTCTTTGGAATCGTGGGAAGTGTCGCGTCTGGTCCACTGGCCGACCGGATCGCCGCGAAATACATGCTGGCGGGCCTGTACTTCACGCGTGCGCTGACCGCACCGTTGCTCCTGTTCGCGAGCGCCGGCTGGCCGCTGGCCGTATTTGCCGTCGTCTTCGGCCTGACCTACATCGCGAATCAGGCGCCTGGCGCGCGACTCGCGCGTGATCGTTACGGTATTCGCGCGGTAGGTCCGCTGATGGGCGGCATCGGCCTGGCGCATCAGGTCGGCGGCTCGATCGGCGTGGCGTTGGGCGGCTATAGCGTCGTCGAGCTAGGCGGCTACGGTCCCGCGATCGCGGTCGTGGCCGTGGTCATACTCGTCGGCGCGCTCCTGCAGTTCGCGATTCCGTCCCGCTCGTTGTTGCCAGCGAGCTAACTGGCGCGCGATCATCGGCGCGGCGATGCCCGAGCTTCCTGACCTGACGGTCTATCTCGATTTTCTCAACAGCCACATCGTCGGGCAGACGCTGGAGCACGTACGCGTCGCGAGTCCGTTCGTGCTGCGCACTGCCGACCCCCCGCTGAGCGCGCTCGAGGGTAAGCGCGTGCTCGGGATGCGCCGGATGGGCAAGCGCCTGGTGTTCGAGCTGGAGGATGACCTGTTCCTGGTGATCCATTTGATGATCGCCGGCCGGTTTCGATGGAAAGACAAAGGAGCGCCGATCACGGCCAGGATCGGCCTGGCGGCATTCGATTTTTCCAACGGCACGCTGCTCCTGACCGAAGCCTCGCCGAAGAAGCGGGCGGCCATCCACGTGCTGCGCGGCGAGGCCAGCCTGGCGGAATTCAATCGCGGTGGTCTCGAGCCGTTGGACGCCGACGTCGACGAGTTTCGAGCTCGACTGCTCGCGAGCAACCATACGCTCAAACGCGCGCTGACCGATCCTGACCTGTTCTCCGGAATTGGCAACGCCTATTCGGACGAGATCCTGCACCGAGCTCGCATGTCCCCGGTGAAGTTGACGCGGACGCTCGAGCAAGGCGAAGTCGAGACCCTGTTCGAGGCGACGCAGAGCGTGCTACGCGAATGGATCGACCGGCTTCGTCGCGAGGCAAATGGCGGATTCCCTGAGAAGGTGACTGCCTTCCGCAAGGACATGGCCGTACACGGGCGCTACAAGCAGCCGTGCCCAGTGTGCGGGACGCCGGTGCAGCGAATCGTGCACGCGGAGAACGAGTCGAACTACTGCCCCACGTGTCAAACGGGCGGCAAGCTGCTCGCCGACCGGGCGCTCTCTCGCCTGTTGAAGCGAGACTGGCCGAGAACCATCGAAGAACTCGAAGCCCGACGCGCCGCGCGCGTCTGAAGCAATTTGACAGGCACGCGCGGGGATGGTACCTACCCTCCCGCGCGCGCGGTACAGGCGCGATGTGTGTGGAGCCCAGGGGGACACCGGAGATGCTTCGTAACGGGATTCGTTGGACTTCGATTGCGCTGGTCGCGCTGACACTGGCATGCGGACCAGGCGCTCCGGCGTCGCCCACGGCTGCGCCACCGGCCGCCGCGCCCACTACGGCGCCCGCCGCCCAGCCAACTACCGCGGCACCGGCCGCCACCACCGCGCCGGCGGCCGCCGCGACGACGGCCCCTGCTGCCGCTGCAAAGCCGGCCGCCGCGCCTGCCCTGCCGGCCGACGCTGCCCCGCTCGACCAGCAAGTGTTCGTTGTCCCCTACGACAACACGGCTGACTTCACCACCCTTGACTTCTACGAGTCGGTCTACAAGCGGGCGAGCGCCAAATCAGACCTGTTCACCGAGCCGCTGGTTCGTCTCAACAAGAACTTCGAACTCCAGCCCGCCGCGGCCGATTCCTGGAGCTCCGATAGCACGGGCAAGATCTGGACGTTCAAGCTCGACCCGAACCTGATGTGGTCGGATGACACGCCGGTGACCGCGGACGATTACGTCGCGACCTTCCGCTACGGCGCCGACCCGAAACACGCCTGGGATTTCACCTGGTTCTTCGACGGCATCATCGTCAATTGGGACGACGCGGTGGCGGGCAAAGTGCCGCTCGATCAAATCGGCGTCAAGGCCGTCGACGCGCACACGCTGGAGATCGATACTCAGCAACCCGCGCCGTACATCCCCGCCATGATGCTCTACAGCCAGGGCTTGCAGAAGAAGGCGCTCGACGCGCATGGCGGCCTGTACAACTCGGATCCGGCGACGTCGGTATCCGACGGTCCATTCATCCTGCAAGAGTGGCGTAAGGGCGACCGCATCATCATGGTCGCGAACCCCAAGTACACGGGCAAGAACAAGCCACTCATTCAAAAGATCATCAACATCGGCATGGCGCCGAACGCGATGTTCGCCGCATACCAGGCACACGAAATCGACGAAGTCGAAGG
>JAFAPL010000616.1 GCA_019247135.1 Chloroflexota bacterium
CCCAGGTCGCGGAAGCCCGCCCCAACCCGCTCGGGGCCTTGCTGCGAATCGTCCTCCGACTCGCCCTTCTCTGCCTCATCGCGATCGCCGCGCTCACCGCCGCGGCTCTGTTCCTGACGCCAACCAGGCAGTCAGTTTTGATCATGGGCTCCGACGCCCGGCCCGACGAGCTCCAGCGCGGCGAGGTCGGTCGCACCGACACACTCCAGCTGCTGGTCGCCGACCGCGCGACCCCGCGCCTCGCCACGCTGTCGGTCCCGCGCGATCTGTGGGTCAACATCCCGGGCTTTGGCGCCGAACGCATCAATGCCGCCTACGAGTTCGGCGGTAGCGAGACCGCCAAGCAGACCGTCAGCAACGTCCTGGGCCAGCCGGTCGACCGTTATGTGCTCATCGGCTTGCAAGGCGTGCGCGACGTTGTCGACGCCGTCGGCGGTGTCGACATCACCGTCCCGCAAGCCATCCACGACGATGCCTACCCGACCGACGACTACGGCTATAAGACCGTCGACATCCCCGCCGGGCGCCAGCACATGGACGGTGAAACCGCGCTCGAGTACGCGCGCACGCGTCACCAGGACAATGACTTCGCACGTGCTGGCCGCCAGCAGCAGGTCATGGCCGCCGTTCGCAATGCGCTGTTCAATCCGCTGAACTGGCCGCGTGCTCCTGCCGTCTTTGTGGCGGTCCAGAGATCCGTCAAGACAGACGTCGGTCCACTCGATGCGATCGCCATTGCGGCCGCCTTCGTGCGCAGCCCCGGTGATCCGGATCACATGGTGATCGACACGAGCCTCGCAGCTGAGACCACCGGGGAGGGTGACGCCTACCTTCTCACTCCCACACCCGAGCTCAAGCCGGCTGTCGCTCGCTTCCTGGCGGGACCGAGTGCGGCCAGCGTGGACGTCCTGAACGGTGCCGGTGTCGCGGGCCTGGCGGCTCGCACGGCCGACCGCCTGACCCAGAACGGCTTCATCGTCAACAGCGTCGGCGACGCCGCCCAACGGCAGTCCCAGACCACGATCTACAGCACCCCCGCCGCCCGCCCCGCCGCCGAGCGCCTGGCAAGCCTGCTGGGCCTTCCGGCCTCACGCATCACCGCGACCGCCCCCGCCGGCCAAGCCGACATCCGCCTGATCCTCGGCTCCGACGCCCACTAACCCCGCGTCGAGCCGTAAGTACCCTCCCCTCGAAGACCCAGGCCGGCTCGCTTAAACTCCCCTCCCCTCGGACACCGCGCCGCGGCCCGTCCGTAAACTCGCCGTCGCGCCTCGCTTAACTCCCCTCCCCTCGGAGACCGAGGGGAGGGGCTGGGGGAGGGGAGTCGACCCCCCTTAAATCCCACGTCACAAAACGTCAAATTCTTACACTTTGTCATGCAGACCAATTGCACCCCCGGCCCCACCCGCGTACAAGATAGGGCGTTGTCCCCGGCGCTGAGTGCCACCGGTTGTATATAGCTCGACCGGGCTAGCGACACGAAACCGCCGTATCTCTCCCCCCGGACGAAGGTAGCTTCATGCACCCCTCGGATGTAGACGCGCGTTCGACGAACGGCACCGCCACTCCGGCTGCGCAGCTCGATCTCGGCTTCGCCGCGCGCGGCCTCAGCGTCTTGCCTGAACACCAGGACATCGCGCTGCCAACCACCATTGTCAAGCGCGACGGCCGCATCGTCGGCTTCGATCCGGTGCGTATCGAACGCGCCCTCAGCCGTTGTTTTGCCGCCCTGGGCCGCGAGCCCTTCACGCCCATCCCGGAGCTCGCGCTGCGCGTCGTCAACATCATGTGCGCACGCCCGGGCGTGCCCAGCGTCGAGATCGTCCAGGACGCCGTCGAGCTCACCTTGCAAGCCGCCGGCGAATTCGAGGCGGCCAAGGCGTACATCTTGTATCGCGCCGAGCACGCCAAGCAGCGCCAGGAACGTCCCATCCCCGAGGAAGTCCGCGACGCCTTCGCCGAAGCCGACCAGTACTTCCCAACGCCCATCCAGAAGTTCCAGTTCTTCGATAAGTATTCGCGTTTCGACTACTCCAGGGGTCGACGCGAAACCTGGATCGAGACTGTCGATCGCGCCGTCGATTTTCTGCACGAACTGGTTCAGACCAACACCGGTGTCGATCTGGGCGCCGAGACGTACGACCACCTGCGACGCATGATCCTCGAGATGCGAAGCATGCCCTCCATGCGTCTGCTGGCCATGGCCGGCGCCCCCGCGCGACGTGACAACACGTCCATTTACAACTGCTCGTACCTGCCGGTCGAGACCATCGACTCCTTCGCCGAAGCCCTGCTCATTTCCATGGCCGGTTGCGGGGTCGGCTTCTCAGTCGAGAGCCGATATGTTGAGAATTTCCCGCGCGTCCAGCGCCAGCGCGGACTCAGCCCACTCCGTCACACGATCGAAGACTCCGCCCAGGGCTGGGCGACGGCGGTCCGTCTGGGAATGCAGGCCTGGTTCGAAGGCGGCGACGTCGACTTCAACTTCGACCTGATCCGCTCCGCGGGCGCTCCATTGCGCACCAAGGGCGGCCGCGCCAGCGGCCCGGGCCCGTTGAAGACAATGCTGGAGTTCGCCCGCTCCAGAATCCTCGCACGCCAGGGCATGCACCTCCGCCCGATCGACGCCCACGACATCATGTGCATGGTCGGCAACGCCGCCGTCTCCGGCGGAGTCCGGCGGACGGCGATGATTTCGTTGTTCGATTACGACGATCTCGAAATGCGTCTGTGTAAGAGCGGCGATTTCGAGCACGATAATTCACAGCGCTGGAATGCCAACAACTCCGCCGTCTGGCCCGAACGCGGCCTCGACCAGCTCCAGGTGATGGAACAGGCCCTGGACATGGTCAAATCCCAACGCGGCGAACCTGGCATCTTCAATCGCAGAGCCGCGCTGGACCTGATCCCCGATCGCCGCAAACAATTCGGCTATCAGGAATACGGCACCAATCCTTGTGGCGAAATCGTCCTCCGAAAATACGGCTTCTGCAATTTGTCGATCGCCGTTGCACGCAGCGATGACACGCTCGAG
>JAFAPL010001081.1 GCA_019247135.1 Chloroflexota bacterium
GCCAACGCGAGCAACCGCGAGGCGGTTACGGCGGTGATCGTCACGCCTGCCGGAGCGACTGTTGCCGACGCGAACTGAGCCTCTGTGGACCTGCCGGGTGAGCAAACCAGAAGCAGAATTTCGAACCTTCACACTCGCGGTTGGCGGCTTGTTGGGCAAGAGTCATTAAATTGACGGCCACAAAGCCTGTGGCAGAATGGGCTAATCGTAGCTGGGAGGAACGACCGTATGGTCCGACTGTTCGCGCCGATGAGCCTCACCCTGGTGGTGCTGGCGATGGCGCTCACTGGCAGTGCAACCGCTGCATCCGAGACCGTGGGGGTGACTACCTCCGCGCCGGGGGTGGCCCAAGCGACGGATTGGACGCATCCAATGGACGTGACGCCGCTTACCGATGTCTCGACGGCGACGTCGTCGGTCGGCGGAAAGGCGGCTTCAGGCGCCGGGGCATTCCAGGTCATCTCGCAGACGCCCTGGCCGGGCGACAAGGTGCGGGTGTTCTTCTTCGGTGTTCAGGGTTGACCCTACTGCGCCGCAGAGCGATGGCCGCTGGTCAGCAGCCTCGAACAATTCGGAACCCTCAGCGGATGGGACAAGGATACTCACAACCAGGACACCTTCGGGTTCCATCTGGTTCCCACCTATAACCTCATCGACGCCACCTACACGAGCGATTACGTCTACTTCACGTCCAAAGAATTGAAGGCGCACGACGGGTCCAGCTTGCAGCAGTTTGACGCCGAGGAACAGCAGATCGTCGACCAGTATGATCCGCGGGGATCCTTCCCCTTCCTTTTCATCAACGGCCAGTACGCCCGTATCGGTGACTCGGGCTATTCGCCGGGCTTGATCGACTCGACGGACTTCGACAGCTTGCGTGCCCAGGTGACCGGGGAGGCTCAGACCGACGCCACGGCCGCCATCCACGCCGAGGCGGACCTGATCACCGCGTACATCTGCCACAGTACGGGCGGGCAGCCAGTTAGCGCGTGCGCGACGTAGCTGGCCCGCTTGGGCGCGGCAGGTGGCGGTGGGCTGGTTTGCGGCTGGATGGCTGACATTCGGCTCGCGCTAGCTATCGGCTTCGGGCGTCCATGGGCCTATGTCCTGGCCCTGGGCGCTGCGCTTGCCATGGCGTTGCTCCTGGTCTGGGGATCCGGATTGCTCGCCCACTACCCGACGGGCTGGATGATTATCGCGGACCCGGAGGAGATGGCGACGCTGGCCATTCTCTCCGTGCTGTTCGGCATGTTGGTGCCACTCGAAGTCGCTGCCATGACCAGAGCCCGCAGCCTGGTTGGTGTGGCGGGTGGGCTGGCCGGCACTATGACCGGCATCCTCAGCGTGTCGTGCTGTGCACCATTGCTGATACCGACGTTGTTGAGCTTCGTCGGCTTTTCGGGGACCGCTCTGGTGACATTCAATCTCGCGGTACGCGACTATCTGGGGCCGCTCGCGGTGCTCAGTGTCCTGCTCATGGTGCTGTCGATCGTCCTGGTTGCGCGAACGATCACCGCCGTCTGCAAAGTGCCGCCGACCGAGGAAAGAGCTGTGCGATTCAAGGAAACGGCGACCAGTCACCAGGTTCAGTAGGCCGCGTTTATGACGCTAGAAGGTCGAATCCGGAGCGTGCTGTTGCTGCAGCCGCGCGACGGCGATTACGACGCGCTGGTCGCACTCTTCAAACAGCACGACATCCTCGGACTCGCGATGCGCGAAGCAGGTTGTCTGAACGCCGAGCTACAGGTGCCGGTGAATCGGACAGGGCCGATCGTCGTTACGGCAGTCTGGACGTCCGCCGCAGGCTACGCTGCTTGGCGAAGCCACCCGGTGCGAGAACGCCTTTCGACTGACATTGAGCGATTGACCGAGCGCGCTCCGGAATCCATAGCCGGTGGTGTCTATACCATCGCGGCGGCGGTCGGCTAGTGTGACAGCTTGCGCGTCCGAATGGCGACGACCTGGCAACCGTGGAGCGTGCTCTCGTGAGCGCACTCGATCTGCTCGAGCTCGACCTGCCCCGGTGGGACACAGACGACATCCCCGAATGACTGCGAGCAGGTGCCCGTGCCGGTTGGCCCGTATTCCGGTGGCTTCACCGCCCGCATCTCGCGGGTGGATCCGTGGACCGGTGCTCGAAGCACGGTGGCGGACCACCTGCCGTCGAGTCAGACCTCGCCGGCCGAGGGCAGCGGGGTCAGCGGTGTCGCCGACGTGGCCTTCATCGACGACGTACTCTACGCGGTCGAGTCCGGCGCCGGGTGTTCGCACGGCCTGAAGAACACCGTCAACAGTATTCTGCGCATCGACCGCAACGGGCGGGTGACCCAGGTCGCTGACCTGAGCAGTTTTCTGAAGGCGCATCCGGTAGCCCATCCCAATCCAGAGGATTTCGAGCCGGACGGCACCTGGTACAGCCTGGTGGCGGTCGGCGACCGCCTGTACGCGGTCGAACCGAACCACGGCGAGATCGACGTCATCAACCCGCGGACTGGCGCCATCAGCCGCCTCGTCGACGTTTCCGCGACCCAGGGCCACATCGTCCCGACCTCGCTGGTCCAGTACGATGGCGGCTTCCTGCTCGGCAATTTGGGCGTGTTCGAGCCAGATAGCTCCGTGCCTGTCGGGGTGCGGCGCGTCAGTCGACGAGGCGACATCGATCTGGTTGCCGCCGGTCTGACCGCGGTGGTCGGGGTGGCCGTCCACCACGGCCGTATCTACGCACTGGAAAGCTTCACCGGGTCCTTCGCGCCTACGCCGGACGTCGCCAGGAGCGGGACGGTCGTGCGGCTGAATGAGCGAACGGGTGACTGGGAAACAGTTGTGACCGGCTTGAGCTTTCCGACGGCGATGACCCGCGGCGAGGACGGCACACTGTTCATCTCGAACAAGGGCTACATCCAGCCGACGAACACCGCGGGCGAGATCGTCAAGGTCAGGCTCGCTTGGGCCGACGAGGACTGAGCGGGCGCGTGCTGTTCTATCAGCGAGAGATCGTCGCGCGCTCCAGGCCGTAGCTGTACTCGTCCCGCCACAGCTTGCCTTCGGCGAACCGCGACGCCCGGAAGGGCGTCAGGTCGACCGTCTTCGCGCGGCCTTCGGTGATCAGCTCGCTCAGACACTTGCCGATCGCTGGACTCGTCTTGAAGGACGTGCCGCTGTCGCCGGCCATGCAGTACAGACCATCGTACTCCGGTAGGTGGCCAATGATCGGGCGAGAGTCCGGGCTCATCATCAGGATGCCCTGCCAGTTACCGCGGACGGTGCTATGGCGCATGACGGGAAACCGACGGGCAATCTTCCCACGACACAAATCGATATAGTCCTGCGAAACGGCTTCGACATAACTATCCGGGTCACCGCGTGGTGCCTCGGAGTCCTGCGGCACCTCGGCGCCGAGCAGCGTACTGGTTCCGTCGTGCGGCCGCGCCCACGTGTGGTTCACGTAGTCGATGTACGTGAGCTGCTTCGGCGTGCGCTCGAACGACCAGCGAAAGATGGCGATGCGCGCCAGGGTTGGGACGAGCCCCAGGTCGATGCCAAGCGGGCCAAAAAGCTGATTGGCCCAGGCGCCGGCCACGACAACCACGCGTGGTGCACTGATCGTGCCTTCTGGCGTTTCCACGCCGGTCACGCGACCGTTCTCGGTCAGGATCCGCGTCACTGGTGTCTCGAGCTGGATCTCCACGCCACGCGCCATCGCCGCGCGCGCAAAGCCGAACGCGGTTGCATTCGGGTCGGCGAAGCCGGAGTCCGGTTCGTAGGCGACGTGTGTGACGTCGGAAACATCGAGTGACGGATCGATGGCTTGCGCCTCGTCTGCCGTAATCACACGCGCATTCACACCAACTTCGCGCTGCATGGCGACGTTTGCCTCGAGATGGTCGCGGAACGCAGGCGGTACGAACACCAACAGGCCAACAGGCTGAAACCCGCACTCGCCTCCAACGAGCTCCCGCCAATTCTGAAAGTAATTCAAACTCTCGAAGGCCAGCCGTGTCTCGGGCTCGTTCGTGTAGTGCATACGGACGAGGGCTCCACTCTTGCCTGTAGCGCCGGCCGCGACGTGCCGCCGTTCGAGGACGACGATGCGTCGCATACCGGACCTGGCCAGGTGGAAGGCGGTGCTCAGGCCATTCACGCCAGCGCCCACGATGACTACGTCTGCCGTTTGCATGGTCTCTCCTTCACAAATTGTCCTCGTGGTGTGCTGACCGCCACGTGGGAGCACTGTTTCGCACGTGCGATATCTATCAACCGCGGCCTAGACGTGGATCCAGGGCATCGCGCAGTCCATCACCCACGAAATTGAAGCTGGTCACGGACAACGTGATCATCACTCCAGGAAAGATCGCCACCCAGGGTGCCGTATCGAAGTAACTTTGGGCGTTGTTCAGCATGTTGCCCCAGCTGGCCACGGGCGGCTGAATGCCGTATCCGAGAAAACTGATATATGACTCCAGCAAGATCGCGTTCGCAATGTTGAGTGTCGCTGCGACGACAATCGGAGCCATCGCATTGGGCAAGAGCTCACGGGCGATGATGTGCCAGTTGGTTGCTCCCAGCGCTTGCGCCGCGAGCGTGAACTCCCGTTCGCGCAGCGACAGAATTTGACTCCGCACGATGCGCGCCACCTCCATCCAGGCGGTCACACCGATGATCACCGTGATCGTGAGCAGGTTGGGCTTCACAAAGGCGGCCAGACCCAGCAGAAGGAAAATGGTTGGAAAGCTGAGGACGGCGTCGACGAAGCGCATGATCGTGGCGTCGACCGCTCCCCCGTAATAGCCGGCGATCGCGCCGGCTAGCGTGCCGATGCTCATGCTGACCGCCATGGCCGCCAGGCCCACCGTCAGCGAAATGCGTCCGGCTACCAGTAGCCGAGCGAGCAGGTCGCGACCCAGCTCATCGCCGCCCAACAGGTGAGGTCCGCTCAGTGGCGGGGCGAACTTGTTTCGAATATCGATGTACAGCGGATCGAACGTCAGCAATGGGCCAACTGCCGCGCTGAGCACCAGTATGACGATCATCAGCAAACCGAACATAGCCAGGCGGTGGCGGCGGAAGCGGCGCACCGCGAGTCTCGCCGGGTTGGTGCTCGTGGCGCCGAGGCCGGAGTGCGGAGCAGCCGCGTGGACCTCGACCTGACGGGGTGTCGCTAAGGATCGCGCGGACACGATTAGTGCAACCGGATACGCGGATCAACCGCCGCGTACAGGAGGTCCGCCATGAGGCTGCCGACCAACACCAGTAACGCGGTCAGCATCAGCGTCCCCATCAGGATGGGATAGTCGCGGTAGCCCAGCGAATCCACGAACAAGCGGCCCATACCAGGCCACGTGAATACTGTTTCGGTCACCAGCGCGCCACCGAACAGCGTCGGCAACTGCAGAC
>JAFAPL010001087.1 GCA_019247135.1 Chloroflexota bacterium
TGACGTAGTGCCCGAATGCGGGCTGGCTGTTCGCGCGGGTGGCGACGAGCCGGTGCGGCCGGTCCCAGCATTCACCGAAGGCGTGCCCAATGAATCGTCTGATCGCGTCGTGACCTTGGTATTCGAACGGCTCGGGTGGCATCGTGAGCCATGGGTCCTCGGTGAGGAGCGCGACGATCGGTTCGACCTCTCCGCGCTCGAACGCGGCCGCGAACCGAGTGACCAGTACTTGTCCTCCGCCGAGCGAGGTAGTGGCTCGCGGTCGAGGGCCTGGGCGCCTCGCTCCTCGATTTCGCGCGGGCGCGGATCAGCGCGCTGTTGATCGAGGTCTCGGTCGTGTCGAGCATCTCGGAGACTTCGGCGGCCGAGAAGCCAAGGACATTGCGGAGGACCAGCGTGGCCCGCTGACGGGGCGGCAGCCGGTGCAGCGCGGTTAGGAACGCAAGCGTGACCGCCTCACGTGTCTCGTAGCGAGCATCCCGGGCCAGGCCTGGAGTCGGGCAACCCCTCGAGCAGGTCGTCGGGGTAGGGCTCGAGCCACAGTGCCTCGCAGTAGCGGGTCGGTTCCGGCGAGAGGAAGGGGCAGGGCCTGCGCGCCCCTGCCGTCGGCGGGACGTCTAGCGCTGTCGCGCAACATGTTCAGGCTCCGGTTTGTCGCGATTCGATAAAGCCACGTCCGGATCGTCGAGCGCTCCTCGAAGGAGTCCAGCGCACGCCAGGCGGAGAGAAGCGTCTCCTGTACGGCGTCGTCGGCGTCCTGCACGCCGCCGAGGATTCGATAGCAGTGCAGCTGCAGCTCGCGGCGGTAGGGGTCGGTCAGGGCCGCGAACGCCTGCTGGTCGCCCGCGCGGGGCATGGGACAGCACGCTCTCGGTCACTGACGGAGTCTGGCATCGCGGCTCAAACAGGTTGCGACACCGCAGGCGATCGAAAGTCGTCGGCGAGTTTCAGCCCGCGATCGGTGTCAGAACGCTCAGATAGCGAAATCCGCGTTTCTGATGGGAGGCCGATGCCCAGCAGTCGAACAACAGGCTCAACAGTCGAAGCGCTACCTGGGTACTGGCGCTGACGTCGATGGCATCGCTGATGGTCCCGCTCGATGTCCTCGTCGTGTCGACGGCGCTCAGCACGATCAGGCTCCAACTGCACGCCTCGCTCGCGCCCTCGAGTGGACCGTCAATGCCTACGTGCTGAGCCTTCGCGGTGCTACTGATGACGGGCGCCGCTTTAGGGGACCGCCTCGGGCGCAAGCGGTGTTCATCGCCGGCATGGCGCTGTTCGTAGGCGGCTCGGCCGCGGGCGCGCTCGCCCAGAGCATCGGCTGGCTGATCGCGGCGCGCGGTGCAAGGCGTCGGGGCGGCGGTGACGATGCCCCTCGCACTCGCCCTTCTCAGCGCCGCGCTCCCGCCCGAACGGCGGCCGAACGCGCTCGGGATCTTCGGCGCGATCACGAGTCTTGGCATCGTGCTCGGCACGCTCCTCGGCGGCGCCACCGTGCAGGGACTCTCCTGGCCTTGGATCTTCTGGATCAACGTCCCCATCAGGTTGGTCACGATCGCCGGAGCAAGCCGCTGCTTCCGAGCGCAGTCCAGCGAACCCATCGTTAGCAGGGACTATCTGCCGGATCGCCCTGCATGACCCGTACACCTCACCGAACCGGGCGGTGAAATCCACGATCGGCGCCGATTACGCCGATTTGCAGCGCTTTTGCATGCCGAGGCTGTGCGCGTCTACGTCCCATTCAGCTTCTGCGGTGCCCGGTACACAATAAACTGTTCGAGAAAAGTAGTAACCGTTCAGTCCCGGGTCTCGGGTCAGGTGAGCGCGGGGAATGGGTCGCCGCGGTTGTGGGCGATGAGGAGTTCCGGTAGGTAGGCGAAGAGTGAACGGTTTTGTAGGCGGCAGATGGCGGCTGCCGATTGGGCGCGTTCGGCGAAGCGTTCGCCGCCTGGGCTGCTGGTGCGGTGGGAGAGTTTTCGGTGAATGACCGGGCCTCGGAGGGCGCGTTCGGCGGGGTTGTTGGTCGGCTCGACGCCGTCTGCGGTTGGTTCACACTGCCCTCCCGGGTCGTCATTGGTCGAATAGTTCAGCGGTTTCGTCGGAAGCCTTGATTCTTAGGCCGTTTCGCCGGCCGTTGGTGACTTGGACGGCGTGCAGCTCGCCCCGTTGGACCTTGTGCAGAACGGTTTGACGGGCGAC
>JAFAPL010000423.1 GCA_019247135.1 Chloroflexota bacterium
GCAGTGGTTCGAGTGGAGGACCGCGCGCGTTTTTATGCAGATGCAGGCTCCGGCTATACATGCGCTATCTCCGGTTTGTGGGCCTTTTTGGGCCGATGCTGGTTACGGGATCGCGGTGGTGCCGGCGGGGGCTCCACTGCGGGCGGCATGCGACGCGCTGACACGAGATTGATAGGCCGGCCGTAACGCTCGGCTGAAGTGGCCACCAGTCGGTCCCGCAGCTCGGGGTCGCACTGGAGCGGCGGGTCCAGTTTCACCGAAAAGGTGGGTAATCGCTGACCGCGCGACGTCAAACGCACGTAGCACTCGTGCTCACCGAGCTCGACAAGATCCTGTTCGTCCAGGCTGCCACCGAGTTCGGGCACGAGGTACGCGGCGTCTTCGGCACTGCAGTTGAAGGCAAACAATCCGTCCAGATTGGCGAAGACTGTTGCACGCAGCCCGCGGCCCGCGCCATCGGAAGCGCCGCTTGCGGCCAGTCGCTCCAGGCTCTGAGTCGCCAGCACGAGGTTGGCGCCGAATTTATTGAGCTCCGCCAGAATGGCCTCGTAGTCTGCGCCGGGGATCGTGTGGAACTCGTCCACGAACAGTGCAACCGACTTGCGATACGCGGGCTCGAGTCGCGCCTGGTCCGCGATGGCCAGGCTTACCAGATTGAGCAAGGTGCTGCCAATCAGAGCCGCCGCGTTTTCTCCAATGATGCCGCGTCCAGTGTGCACGATCGCGATCGCACCCTGCCGTATCCAGTCCGATGGATCGATGGTGGACTCCGATTGCCCGACGATCCGGCGAGCGGCGTCGGTTCCGGCAAATCGATTGATCTTGCTAAGGACAGGGTTGATGACCTCATCACGAAAACGTGGCTCCAGGCGTTCAAAGTAGCCATTCCACCATGCAAGCACGCGTTCGTCCTCGACTCGCTCCAGTACTTCCTTGCGGAAGCGGTAGTGTCCGAGCAGGTCGGGCACCTGGAGGAGCGTGTACTGGTTGGCGCGGCCAGACTCCGCGTCCGCTCGGCAGATGGCCGTATTGGCCTCGACCAGTGTCAGGAGCGCGAAGCGGAAGACGTCCTCCATGCGCGGACCCCAGAACTGGTCGCCCCATTCACGCTGAAAGATGGTGAGCGCATTTGCAACCGCTCGGTCACGCGGCCAACCCAGGCCGGTGTCGAGAAGATTCAATCCGACTGGCCGATCGGCAGCCGCCGCGTCGACAAATACCACGTCCGCGTGTCTGTCACTGGGCACGCTCCCGAGCGAAGCTTGAGCGAGATCCCCGTGCGGATCGACCAGCACGGTTCCACGTCGAGGTGTTGCCTCCATCGCATAGCGTGCCAGGCGCAACATCAACGTCGACTTGCCGCGGCGCGTCTTGGCGACGAGCAACAGGTGGCGTCGTAGTACGTCGTCGGGCATAGATACCGGAACCTCGCGCCCGAGGTGGACAGAAACTCCGATGCGACAACCGGAGGCGACTGTTTCGGGCAGCGGGAGCCAGTGACGCGCGGTGGTGCGCTCGACGAGTGGAATGTCATCGACCGCGTGCGGCAGGTGCCACAGGCCGGCCAGCTCGCGAGTCGTGAGGATCGCCAGACCAGTTCCGCGGCCAACCGGAGCCAGTTCCGCGAGACTTGCCCGCGGGCGCCCGAGATTGGCTATCCGAAAGCCGTTCGCAGCAGCGAGGTTGAAGTGACGATACGCGGCCGCGCAGCGCTGCAGCCGCGCCTCGAGTGCGCCGTCAGAGGCGTCTGGCGGACCGAAAATGGCGAGTCGCAGCTCGACACGATACGCGATGCGCGTGACCTTCTCGCGCACCAGGTCCATGTCGTACACGGTGGGACTCAGTTTTTGGCGAACCTTCCAAATAGCGAAACCAATCAGCGGAGCGCCGCAGGCCAAGGTGATCAACTGCAACCACGTGCCAGCGCGATACCAGGCGTAGGCCTGGAGTGCCAGGAAGATCATCGCCAGTGCAACACCGAGAAAACCTATGCCGAGCGCAGGCGTCTCGGTTGGTCTGGGCAAGCGTTCGTGCTCCAACGGGTGCTGCACCGCGTACCGCTGAAAGTCACGGCACCAATCCTCGGGTGCTGGCTGCAGGAGTGCCTGGCTGATGCCGCGCCAGCCCGGCGGCAGATCGCCGAGCGCTCCGAGAATTCCCAGCAATGGATCCGCCTGAGCGCTGCGCTGCGCGTCAAGTTCGGTGTCATTGAAGGTACGGATGGGCAGGTACGCGGAGGCTCGCAACTGGAGAACGCAACCCATTGCCCGTTCGCCTGAGCGTGCCCTGGCCGGGTCGAGATCCGGACCGACCGACCGTAGCTCGGCTTGCGGGTAGGCAGCGGCCAACTGGCTCGCCAGGTGGTGGCGCATCCGTTCGCCGCTTGCGCGCACGACGAAGCGACGTTTTGTAGTGTCCGCGGCGAGCTCGACTGAGAATGGCTCTGCCAGAGCGAGGCCCGCAAACAGGTTCTCGGCTGACGTCAACGCGGCGACATTGGTGCGTGGAGTCACGACTTCCAGCACGTACGTCGGCTTAGAAGCGGGAGTGCGCCGTCTAATGGCCAGGCGCACGGATCACTCCATTTGTTCCGGGTGGGTCGCCGACGTCGAATAGCTCGCGCGGCGCGGTCGTCACGAGGCGGTGCTCGGCGGGACTGGACTCCACAACGAGCGGTAGACGCGCACCCCGAGCAAACAGCAGCCCCTCGCCTTTCTGCGCTCCGAGCAGGTACTGCCGCTCTTCTGCGGCGAGCTGAAATGCGTCCGCGACGACATCGACCGTTGTTGCGTCCTGTTTGAGCAGGAGTTTCATCGCGGCATTGACGAGCACGGCGCGTCCATGCTCCGAGCGGAGGAAGTCGGCCACGTCTTGCGTGATCGTCACGAGGCCGAGGTAGTACTTGCGCGCCCTGCGCGCCATGCCAGAGACGAACGCGCCGCCCTCCGGGTAGCGCAGCAATGACCAGGCTTCGTCGATGACCAGCAGACGCGCGCGCCGTTCGCGCCGGACTTGCTTCCACACGAAATTCGCGATCAGGTGGATCGCAAGCGGTCGCAGTTCCTCCTCCAGCATCTGGATGTTGAAGACCACCAGCCGCCGATTGAGCTCCACATCGGTCGGAGCGGCGAACAGCCCGCCCGCCAGCGAGCCGCTGACGTAACGCGACAAGCGGATTGCGAGACTCATGGCGAGGTCGCCAGGTGTCTCCTGGAGCACGGCGTGCAGATCAACAAGCAGCGGCGCCGGTCGGCTGTGCGTGGAAATGTCCGAGGTGATGCCCGCCCTGGCGTAGGTCTGGTACAGGGCACGGTCGAGCAGGTTGCGTTCGTGCTGGCCCAGTGACGTACCCGGCTCCGCGAGCATCACCTCCAGCAAGCCGAGCATGGCCATTACCTGCTCGGCGAGAGGGTCCACGCCCTCGGCGACGTCTCGCGGCGGCGCGGGTGGCACGTCGAACGGATTCACATGCTGTCCGGAGCTGCCGGCGAGGCGGACGTATTGACCACCGGCCGCCTGACACACGGCGCGGTACTCGTCCTCGGGATCAATGATGAGAAACTCAACTCCGGCCAGTAGATTGCGCAGCGCCATCAGCTTGACGAAGTAACTCTTGCCTGCTCCAGCCATCGCGAACACGGCCATGTTCGCGTTTTCCAGGCTCGCGTCGAATGGGTCGACGATGACGGGCGACTGGGAGCGTGCCGCCACGCCGTACAGAACGCCGCGTTCCATTGACAGTGAACTGGAGGCAAATGGAAAGGTGGTCGCAAGCGAGCTCGTGTCCAGGTTGCGGTAGACCAGAAGGCTGTCGTTGGCGATCGGCAAGCAGGCCCGAAACCCGCGCTCCTGTTCCAGAATTGCCACCCGTGAATGCGCGAGCATGCCGTCCAGAGTCGTCTCCACCCGCCGGGTAAGGTCGTCCAGGATACGCGGCGAGGCGGCGCGGACCAGGATGTATAGGCTCACCGAGAAAACCCGCTCTTCGCCCCGCTGGAGCGCATCGCGCAGCCGCTCCGCATCCTCAAACGCGACTTCCCGCTCCGGGTCGGCCAGCCGTCCACCGCGCAAGTCCACCAACCGCGATGACTGGAGCTGGACCATTTTGTGACCGAGCAGTTTGGCGATCACTGCCGTCTCGAGCGGGTGGATGTGCAGGCTGAGCTCGAGTGGATGCTCGAACTCCACCAGCGGCGCCAGCCAACCGGGGCTCACGCTGCGTGGGTACCCCGTGACCGCCAGGACACGCGCGAATTGGTACTCCAGTCGTAAATGATCACGGGTGACTTCCACTACCGCCGGTGCGACCAGGTCCGCGAGTGATCGCGTACCGAGTGCAAACCGCCTTTCTTCGGGTGTCAGCGGCTGTGCGGCGTTGCTGGAGGGCTGTCGACGTTTCAGGCGCAGCACGCTATTCGTCCCCGGGCGCCACCGAGGCGGCGCGCACCGCGAGCGTCGCATAGTCGTCCAGGCGGGGGCGAATACGCTGCGCGCGTGCTCGTTCGGGCGACCAGCACGCGAGGTACAGGTGCGCCAGCTCCAGGTCGGACAGCCGCCGCACGGCAAGGCCGCAGCGCGCCAGTTGACGTGCTACCTCTTCGCAGCGGAACGTGAGCTGCCGCCGAGCGGCGTCCATTTCCGCGTCGGCCGGCCCTGGTCGTCCACGCCTGTGCCACAGCCAGAGGCCAGCCGTCTGGCGCGACTCCGCTGGCACAACCACGTAAAAGCGTCGCTCCAGCAAAGTTCGCTGGCGCGCCAACCCCTGGACGAACAGCGCGTGATCGTGCGCGAGCTCGGCCAGCTCGGCGGATGGCGACAACCGTGCCCGCTCCTCCAGGCTGGCGACGTACCGCGTCAGATCGACCGGGCTGGATCGCACGAGGATCTGAATGGGGTACGCCAGCGCGTTGAGAAAGCCCGCGAAGCCCGCCATCACGGCTTCCTGCTGTGAATCGTCCTCCATACGACTGGCGCTACCACTCACCTCCAGCACAGCTCGATACTCGCCATCCTGCAGCTGAACGACCGAATCCTGGATGCCTTCTACGTCGAGACGTGTTGCCTGGACGGATGCGTGCTTCACGGCGCGTGGTCAAGCGGATCGGCCATCTCGTCGGCCCAGGCGAGACTCGGCGACAGCTCCTGCCAGCGCGTGCCGACTGGTCGCCATTCGGCGTCGAGCGGCTCGCGCGGCTGCCAGGTGCTGGTCCGCGGCCGGGCCACGTAGACCAGACCGGCTGCGAGCCATTCTTCGAGCGGTCGGCCCCCCAATCGGAGCAATGCAAACGCGAGCGTCGTCATCAGGATGACGCCCACGCACCCGACCCGGGCAAGCCACGGGGTGTCGCCGAGCTGATCCCACAGTCCGTAGCCGGCTGAGCTGCCAACCAGGAGATACAGGAACTGTCGCACCGTCAGGCCAAACAGCACCCGATCTTCCACGTCCAGATGAGTTGGAACTTCATGATGTGGCATAGCGGTATGGGAAACCTCCGATCACGGTGGGGCTGCAGCGCCGGGGATCGCAGTTTGAATCAGTTGTGCGATCGTGTGTGCGAGCAACACCACCGCCAGACCGCCAACCGCCGCGAACGCTGCGTCCTTCGCTGTCTCCATACGACGAGGACTGCCGCCCGCCGTCATGTACAGAAACCCGGCCCATGCGAGGAACAGCGCCGAGACAGCTAGCGCGAGCTTCGTGGCCACTTCCAATAGCGAGTTGAATAGCGCGATGAGTGCGTCGGCTCCCATTCAGGACCTCCCGGATTGGTGATCTGGCGATGTGCGTAATCTGCTGATGTGGCGACTCATTCATGGGCGGCCTCCGCCAGCGAAGTGGCTGCCCCAGAAGCCCGTGAATACCGGCTGGATCGAAACGGACTGCCCCTCCGTGGGTGCGTTGATCTGCTGGCCGTTTCCGATATAGATCCCGACATGCGTAATCCAGTCGTTGGTGTTGGCGTACGTGCGAGCAAAAAACACGAGGTCGCCAGGCTGCAACTGGTCGCGCGGTATGCGTGGTGTGGCATCGAACTGCTGTTGCGCCGTTCGGGGCAGGTTGATACCCACCTGATGAAAGACGAGTTGGACCAGCCCTGAGCAGTCGAGTCCGCGGCGCGGGTCCGTGCCGCCGAAGACGTACGGAATACCAAGATATCGATGCGCGATGTCGACAATGAGGGCCTCTCCGCCGTCTGGCGAGCGCGGAGCTACGGGCACCGGTTTCGACGGCTGCGCCGATTGTTCCGCGGGTGTACTGGTCGTTGGCGGAGGCGCGGTGGGTACGCCCAAGAGGTTTGCCAGCAGAACGAGCGGCAGAAACAGCACCACCAGTAGCACCACCAGCGCGGCACCGATCAGGCTTGTAAGCGTGCTCCAGATCTCCTGCGCACCCGCGTCGAGCACGATTCGCAGAATCACCTGCTGCATCGACTATCGACCTCCCAGTGCTCGACGCCCCGCCTGAGCGGCAGAAGATGATGCTCGAGCGGATGACAGTCCCGAACGACTCTCGCGCGTGTTGTCCAGGCTGCGCCGCATGGAGCTCGATCTTGCCCCGCCACTCATCGGGTGCCAGGGCATCAACCGCGG
>JAFAPL010000528.1 GCA_019247135.1 Chloroflexota bacterium
GCCAGACGGCTGGCAGATGTTTCCCGAAATGAGCGTTGCGGAGTACCACAAGTACGCCCAACTTCGCGTGGAAGCGCTCAACCACGCGCTGCGAGACATTCCAGAAGAGCAGATCCGCCTGCACGTGTGCTGGGGCAGCGGCCACGGTCCGCACCAGAACGACATTCCGCTGGAGCACATCATCGACATCATCCTGTCGGTGAAGGCCCAGGTGTACTCCATTGAGGCGGCGAATCCACGCCACGACCATGAATGGCGGGTGTGGCAGAACGTGCGCCTTCCAGAAGGAAAAACGCTCATGCCCGGCGTCGTGGGACACGCCACGGACATCATCGAGCACCCGCGGCTGGTTGCGGACCGGCTCGTGCGGTACGCGAACATCGTCGGGCGCGAGAATGTGATCGCCGGTACTGATTGCGGCGTCGGGTCGCGCGTGTTCAACGGGGAGATTGCATGGGGCAAATTCTCAGCGCTCGTGGAGGGCGCGCGGATTGCCTCCGACGAACTCTGGTAGAGACGCGTGCCCAAGCGCGGCGGCGCAGCACAGTGCTGCGCCGCTTCACGTGTTGGTCGACCACACGGGGCGGCAGCTTTTACAATCGTATCACTGTGGCCGCGGTTGCGAATCCAGATGAGCTTGAAGCCAAGGCGCGACAGTTGCGCGCTGAGGCAAACGCGCTGGAGAAGGCGCTGGACCCACTCACGCGTTCGGCGCGCGGGTCGGGATGGCAAGGCAGCGCGGCCCAGCAGTTCCAGTCAGACGTGGGCACTGATCAGCACGCGGCGGCGGCCTACGCGGCCGATTTACGTGCGGCAGCGTCGGCCATGGATGCGGGCGCGGCGCAGGTCAGGCGCTACCTGGCCGAGATGAAGCGCATCCAGGAACAGGAAAAGCTGCACCACATGGCGACGACGCAGCCCAACTGAAGCGTCAGGCGCTGTGCGGCCGATGCGTCAGCAGCAAGCTCACGCCGAGCCCAAGGCCGATGAGCAGCGGGCCAAGTGGTAGGCTCAGCGCGAGCCACAGCACCGCGATCGCCCCCAGACCCAGCCAGTTGAGCGTGTACGCACGGCCGGACATGGCTGGCGGGACGTACTCAGGCACCGGTTCGCCCAACTTCCTCGCGCGATCGTACTCGCGGACCCAGGCCGGCTTGGCCCAGTCGGGTGGTCGGATGGTCCACCAGCACGCCACTCCGAGGCAAACGACGCCGACCAGCAGCACTAGTTCGGCCACCGGCTCGGATGGCGCGCCGTTCTCGATCCCGCCGTGAGCCTGTTGGAGTCCGGCGCCCGCGATCAAACACAGGAAGGCGACGCCGATAGGGAGCATGGCGAAGATCGCGTTGCGGTAATAAGCCGGGGAGTCGCGCCGCAGATACGTCCGCTGCACCCCGGCGTGGAATTGGCGGCTGCGCACCGCCACGCCCATGACGAGGAACGCGGCCCCCAACAGCGCGCCTGCACCGACCTCCCACTGCTCGAACATCGATCAGGTCAACAGAAGAAACAGAGCGATTTGGCGACCTTCCAGACCTTCTTCGCACCGCTGCTGATCACGTGTCCGGCCCCGGACGCCAGGTGCTCCGCGCCACTGACCACGTGATTGGCGGCCCAGTTCACGTAGGGCGAGACCACGCCATACACCTTACCCGCCACCCAGCCGCCCGCGGCCGCGCACAACGGTGAAATGACGGCGGTCACTCCGCCGGCGTCGCACAAGGCGGCCCCGCCGAGTCCGCCGCCCCATTCCGCGGCCGTTTGCCCGGCGCTATTGGTCACCGAGTCGACGATCTTGCGCTGGAGCGGGACGTGCTGCTGCGAGTCGGTGACCCACTGGCTGTACCCGGAAGCCAGTGCACCCAGCCCGATCAAGCTTGGCGGCGCGATCTTGGCGATGCGGCGCAAGACGGGCGCGGAGTCCTCGAGTGCCCGGGCCATGCCGCCGTACCGATCGCCGATCGTCTGGAATCGATCAGCGATCGATTGGGTGTAGCGACCCGCCTGGGTGAGCAGGCCCTGGCGAGCGTCGCTGATGATCGGTAGCCGCATGAAGAAGTTCTCCGACGGGGCCATCGCCCGGTCGAAGAACGATTGCGCGTCTGCGCCCAACTGACTCGCCTGCGCCCACGCTGAACGCGCCTGGCTGTACAGCGCTCTAGCTCGCGCGTCCAGCCCTTCGACGTAGTTTTTCGCGTAATCCGCCCCGATGCTCGCGGGCGTCAGTGTGACGTCACTGAGGCTCGGTGAGAGCCATGCGGGAACGCCCGAAACGAGCGGCTGGCCGCCCAGGATGCTCTCCCACGCCGGCAAGCTGCTGTCGGCCGCGTGAATCCCCGGCAGGGCGGTCTCGGGCATCGGCATGTTGACCAGGAACAGCGCTCGCGCCGCCGCCCGGCCCGTCGGGTCGGCCAGGGTGGTCGGGTTGTTGTTCGCGTAGGCGTAGGCATGTTGGCCGAGTGGATCGCCGGCGACGCCGGACAGCGGATCCCGTCCAAGGAATCGGCCGTTGCCTGGCGCGTACCAGCGCGCATGCAGGTAGACGAGGTCATTTGTTTGAAGCTCCCCGCCGAACCCGAACAGTTCTTCGTGGTGCTCCTCGTCGGGCGCACCCCAGGCGTCGTACGCATATTCAGAGAGCAGGTTGCCGCTGGCGTCGGCGACGCCGCGTACGCTGCCCCGAAGATCGGACAGGTAATACCGAGGCTCAGCCTTGACGGCGGCGAGCCGGGGCGGACCGTCGACGAAGTCGACCTGTTCATCGCCGACGATCGACAGAACTCGCGGCACCGGCGCACTCAGGTCGATCACGTAGCGGCGCTCGGTCTCGCCGGCACGCTCCACGCGCAAGTTGCCAAGCCCGTCGTACTCGTAGTCCGTGCGTCGGCGGTCGCCAGAGACGATCGATCGTAATCGCCCCGCGCTATCCCAGCCGAGCCGACTGGCACCTGCCCCGATCAGGTTGCCGCGGGCGTCGTACTCGAGAGCCGTCGCACCCCATTCGAGCAACTGGTCGGCGGCGTCATAGCGCCCCCGGAGGCTGCTCCCGCCGGGACCTTCGACAGCAATGCGGTTGCCGACCGCGTCGTAGGTGAAGTGCCTCTCATCGGCCGCGACCAGGCGCGAAAGCGCGTCATAGCCGTAGCTGTGTTCGTCCTCGCTGGTGAGATTCCCGAGCGCGTCGTAGCCGTACTTGAAGCTCGCCAGCGGCGTGCCCGTGCCTGACGTGTGCCGCAGCTCGAGGGCGCGGCCCAGCGCGTCACGCGTGGCGAGCGTCTGGAGGCCGTTTGCGTGACGAAGTGACACGGGCCGCCCGCGCGGGTCATAGTCGAGTCTGGATTCGCCGCCGAGCCAGTCGCGGATGCCTACGAGGTAGCCGCGCTCGTCGTAGTCGTAATTGACACGTTGTCCACTGGGAAGCGCGACCGCGGTGCGATGTCCGACAGCGTCGAATGAAAACTGAGTTTGCGCACCAGACGCGTCGCTGACTGATGTGAGGCGTCCGACCGCGTCGAAAGCGAAGTGCGTTTCCCCGAGGTGGTCCTGCATGCGCGACGGGCGGCCCACCGCGTCATAGTCGAGTTGGACGCGTAAGCCATCGCTGC
>JAFAPL010000766.1 GCA_019247135.1 Chloroflexota bacterium
GAGGTGGAAGCCTGTTACGACCGTGCGCGTGCGTTGTGCAGCGAGCTTGGCGATACACCTCAACTAGCGCCAGTCCTGTACGGCTTGTGGAGCTATCGCATCGTCCGCGCGCAACACCGCGCAGCCTATCTGCTCGGTCAGCAGGTCGTTGCACTCGGCGATATGGTCAACAGTACGGATTTGCAACTCGAGGGCCACAAGGCTATCGGGTGGTCGCACTTTTTTCACGGGCAGTTCGCTCGCGCGCGCGAGCACCTGCAAATCGCGCTGTCGCTGTACGACGAGGAACGCCACGGCGGACATGCATACACGTTCGGCGACAATCCCGGAACGTCCGCGGGCGCGTGCCTGGCGGAAGTGCTCTGGCTGCTCGGTTATCCGGAGCAGGCCTTCCAGCGCATGGCTGAGACCGTCGCGATGCTGCGAAGAATTACGCATCCGTACAGCGTTGCCTTTGGTCTGGACCTGGCAGCATTTCTGTCCGAGTACTGCGGTGATGCACCAGCGGCTGAGGCGCTCGCCGGCGAGGCCCTGATGCTCTCGGAGAAGCAGGAGCTAGCCTTCATCGGCGCCATGAGTGCGATCCTTCGCGGCTGGGCGCGCGCAGAGCAGGGTGACGCGGCGGAAGGCCTGAGACAGATGCAAGAAGGCCTGCGCACACAGGAGGCAACCGGAGCGGAGGTCGTAAAGCCGTACTGGTATTCGTTATTAGCAGAGGTAACATTCCGCGTCGGTGCGCGATCGAACGCGCTCGACCTGCTCGACAGTGCCGAAGCAGCGCTGCAACGGACGGAGGAGCGCTACTGGGAGGCGGAAGTCCATCGGCTGCGCGGCTGGTTCTTCGAGCAAGAATCAGTTGACACCGCCGAAGCGCACTACCGTCGTGCGCTGGAGGTTGCCGGTCGTCAGCAGGCCCGCTCGCTCGAGCTCCGCGCGGCGACCGGCCTGGCTCGCTTGTGGCATTCGCACGAACGCTCGGCGGACGCGTTTGCACTGCTCCAGCCGATCTACGCGTGGTTCACCGAAGGCTTCGACACACGCGACCTGCGCGCGGCGGCAGGGGTACTGGATGAAGTGGCTCCGCAGATGAGCAGGATGCCTTCAGGAGGAACGTAGATGGACGACCGCAGCGCTCAGGTCGGGTGGAGCGACGCACAGTGGAATCGCGTGCGCCAGGCCGTCAGCGAAGAGGCTCAGCGAGCGCGTATCGCCGCGTCTTTCCTCCATGTCTTTGGCCCGCTCCCGCCAAGTACGGAAGTGGTGCCGAGCGAGATACTGTCGCCGAGTCTCGCGCCGGCGGACGCGAAGGCGCGAGACGATTCACACCATCCGGTTTTTATCACCGAACACGAGCGAGCTACTCAGAGACGAGAGTCGGCGCTGACGATGTTCTCGCAAGCCATCCAAACTAGCAATGCGACAAATGCAAAAGACGCACTGGAGGAGCTGCTCGACCTGACGCCGCATGCCGAGCAGTCGCTGAGCGTCGAGCCATCCGCGACCGCTCGCCTGACGGAAGCGTCGGGCATTGTCACGCTGACCCAACAGCAACTTCGAGAGGATGACCTGGCGAGCGCATTGAGTCTGTTCCGTCGGGCGGCGAATCAGGTCGCGCGGCTCGAGGACTGGTCCATATTCAATGGCCAGACCCGGTTCGACGCGCCGGCAGCGAACGGATTCGACCACCATCCACGGGTGATTCCACCAGGCTTCCACCTGGATCCTGGCGAGAGACCCACAAGGTACGAGACCCCCAACCAGGTCGCTCTACGGCTCGCCAAAACAAATCCCGGTGGACTGGGGCTCCTGGGCGCAGCCGGTGGTACAGTCCAATGCGCGATCGCCCCCCTCATCCGAGGCCATGCTGACCCTCCATCGCCGCCTTACGATCCGGAGCAACTGGTCGTTTCAATCGTAACGGCCGTGACCGAACTCCAGGGGCACGGGTATTTCGCACCCTACGCCTGCATTCTCAGCCGCGATCCATACGTGTGGCTACACACGCCCATCCAGGGCTCGATGGTGATGCCCAAAGACCGCGTCGAGCCGCTGCTCGGACGGCCGATCGTCCACGCGGGCGTGCTGGACGATCGGCCGTGGCGCCAGGACCAGCCCGCGGGCGTCATTATCTCGACCTCGGGTGATCCACTCGATCTCGTGGTGGCGGTCGACGTAACGCCAGAGTTCCTGCAGGTAGATAAGGAGGGGAGATACATCTTCCGCGTGTTCGAGCGGTTCACACCTCGCGTCAAGGATCCAGCGGCGATTGTTCGTATCGAGTATCTCCCCTTGAACGGTACGGTCGCGGCCAACGAGCACGAGCAGAGCAAGCACGAAGCAGACAAAAAGACAAACGGCGCTTCAGAAGGTACGCAGTCCGGCGCACCCGCGGACCATAAACGCTAGATGCCCCGCTTCCGGCACGACGGACTCGAAATGTGGTACGCCACTCCGGACGCGCCGGCACCGGAGGGGGCGACGCTCAGCGATCCCGGTCCGCAGTTGACCATCGGGCTCCGGCCCGCGAATCCCAGCAACTCCGTTGCCGTCCAGTATCGAGTGGATGGACGTGGTGCACAGAACCTCGACGCACTCCTGGTCTCGAACGACTACCAGCGTGACACGCAGCACTTCCGAGCCAGGTTCCCGACGTTCTACGCGGGCGAGGCCGTCGAATATCTGCCGATCGCAACATGCGCTGGCCGACGCGTGCCGGGACCTCGAGAAGCGCTCATGTTTCCCTCGTCGTTCAAGCTGAACCCGAAACCGCCGACCAGGCCCCGACCCGAGGTCTCAAAGCAGATCGAGTTTCCCGCTCGGCTGGAGCATCTTGTCTACGTGCGTGCGTCGCTCGCGCCTGAGCCCGAGATCATCGGCTTGACGCCGACCGGATTCGTGGTCAACTGGCCACCCATCGGTGGCCGCCTCGAAGGGCCCGCATTTCAAGCCACGGTCATTCCCGGTGGCGAGCACGAAACCACGGTCCGTGTCGACGGTGTCGGCGTCCTCGCAGTGCGCGTATCCGTACGCACCGACGACAACGCGCTCATCTCGTTCCGCTATACCGGCACGGTGGAATACGGTGAAAACGCGATCGCGCGTTTGCGAGCCAAAGACTTCCCGAGGACATTACCAGTCCGCACAGAAATACGCATGCTCACAGCTGATCCGCGCTACCAGTGGCTGAATCGGCTTCAGTGCATCGGCGTGGGTGAGGTGCTGCCGGCGATCGCCTTTTACCATTACGACGTCTACGCCATCTGCTGAGAGCCGAGACACGCTATGGCTGGGACCGTGATCGTGCTGGGTGGTGGAGTCGCTGGCATGACCGTCGCGCACGAGCTCGTGGAGCGCGGGTTCGATGTGCATATATTCGAACAGCGCAACATGCCTGGCGGCAAGGCACGCAGCATCAACATCCCGACCTTTGCCGTTCGCCAGAACGTAGGCAGCGTGTACCTCGGCCCGCTGGCGCCAGACCGCCGTGACCTGCCCGGCGAGCACGGATTTCGATTCTTTCCCAGGTTTTACAAGCACGTCATTGACACGATGCAGCGCATCCCCGTCGGCGGCTCACGCTCGGCCGCGGACAATCTGGTCGATACCGCCAGTACGATGCTGGCGCGTTTCGATCGACGTCCACTGAAACTGCCGACAACTGCGCCACAATCAATTCTCGAGCTGTTCCATCAGGTCAACGACCTGAACTCCATTTTCGGACCCGAGCTCGGTATACCTCCAGAAGACTTCGCCTTCTTTGGGCAACGCATCTGGCAGATTCTGACCAGTTGTGCCGAACGCCGACTCGGGGAATACGAAAAGATCGGCTGGTGGGAGTTCATCGGCGCCAACAACCGCTCGGAGGAGTATCAGAAGCTGTTCGGGATCGGTTGCACGCGCTCTGTCGTGGCGGCCCAGGCCAGGCGCGCCAGCAGCAAGACCATCGGCGACATGTTCGTCCAGTATTTCTTCAACATCGCCGAGCCGACAGTCAATGCTGACCGGGTCTTGAACGGCCCGACGAACGATGTCTGGCTTGGTCCGTGGCTCGACTACCTTCGGTCACGGGGCGTCGAGTACCACCTCGACTCGCGGGTTAGATCAATCGAGCTGCGCGGTGGATTGGTGCGCGGCGTGACCGTCGAACGCGACCGTACGGTGGTGCAGGAGCACGCGGATTATTACGTTGCCGCGTTGCCTGTCGAAGTCATGGCGACGCTCATCACCGACGAAATGGTGCGAGTGGATCCCTCCCTCGCAAATATTTTCCCGCTCAGCCGTAACGTCGGGTGGATGAATGGGATTCAGTTCTACCTCTCCGATGATGTGCCTATTTCACGCGGCCACACGATTTACCTGGACTCGCCGTGGGCGCTCACCTCCATCTCGCAACGGCAGTTCTGGCCCGGCGTGGATCTGCGCCGTTACGGCGATGGTCGGATTCGGGGGATTCTGTCAGTTGACATTTCGGACTGGGATACCCCCGGGCTGTTCGGTAAACCAGCCCGTCAGTGCACGCGCGAGGAAGTTAAGAACGAAGTCTGGGAGCAGCTCAAACGCAGCTTGAATGTGACGGGTACGACACTTCTTTCTGACGACAATCTCCGCGATTGGTTTCTCGACCCTGATGTCAACCCGATACTCGGCACAAACTCCGAGCCGCTGCTCGTGAATCTGGTCGATACCTGGCGCTTGCGACCTACCGCGACAACTCGCATTAGGAATTTCTTTCTCGCCAGTGATTACGTTCAGACGTTCACTGATCTGGCCACGATGGAGGGTGCAAATGAGGCTGGCAGGCGCGCCGTGAACGGCATCCTCGAAGCTTGCGGAGTCACGGCCAGCCCGTGCCAAATCTGGAACCTGCACGAGCCCGAGCTGCTCCAGGCATGGCGTGCGCATGACCTGAATCGCTACCGCCGGGGACTGCCCTGGGAAGACACGCTCATGTCACTGGCGATGAATGCTCTCGCCGCGGTCCAGCGCGGCGCGCTGGCACTGGAAAGCTCGATCCGCAATGGCGTTGGCTCGGCCGCGCACGTGGAGGACCTGCTCTCCTACCTGCGGACTGGTGAAAGTCGGTCCGCCTTGCTGGAACGACTGACGTCCGGCCGAGACGAGCAGGCCGGTGGTGACCTGCTGCGTGCGTTTGCTGCACTCAGCCGCGTCGGCACACCACAATCTGACGCCCTATCGACTGCCGCCGTCGACGCGCTTGCGTCGCTGTCACGTGAGGTCAGTGGCGTTCGCTTCGTCGAGAGCTGACGTGCTCGTCCGTGCTCCAGACCGGTCGGTCGAGCAGCAGCTCAGAGAGTATCGTGACCTCACATACCGCGCTTTGCTCGCACAGCTTCCGAAGCGTGAGCCGCGGCGCTATTTGTATGACCTGATTTCGCATCAGCTCTCGCGTTCCGGCAAGGGACTCCGCCCAGCATTGTGTCTCGCGACGTGTCAGGCCTTCGGCGGCAGCGTCGAGCAGGCACTCCCTTCGGCGGTCTGTCTCGAGCTGCTGCACAACGCGTTTCTAGTCCACGACGACATAGAAGATGGAAGCCAGTATCGGCGCAATCACCTGACGCTTCACATTGAAGAAGGCCTGCCGATCGCGTTGAATATCGGCGACGCGATGAATGCGATCAGCATTGCATCTCTAGCGGAAAATATTCCAGTCCTGGGCGCAGAACTGGCATACCGAATTTTCCACGAAGCGCATCATCTGGTTCTGCAGTCCGTTGAGGGTCAGGCATTGGAGCTCGGCTGGACCCGCGACAACATTTTCGACGTGACGGAAGAAGATTACTTGCGGATGGTGCTCAAGAAAACGTGCTGGTACACGTGCATTCATCCCTGTCGCATCGGCGCCCTGATAGGTACGCGCGGCAACTTCGACGCCGACAGCTTCAATCTGTTCGGATTTCTCGTCGGCGCCGCATTTCAGATTCAAGACGACATCCTCAATCTCGTGGGTGACCAGAGTCAATACGGCAAGGAGATCCTCGGCGACATCTGGGAAGGCAAACGCACGTTGATGCTCGTCCACGCGTTGCGCGAGTGCAGCGCTGACGAGCGGGAGCGCATGGGTGTCATCCTCTCAGTTCGACGCGAGGAGCGGACGGAACCAGACGTCAACTGGATCTTCGATATGTTCCAACGGCTCGGCAGCATCGACTTTGCACGCGTGCGGCTGCGGGAAATCGTGGATGGCGCCACGCGGGAGTTCGAAGTGGCGTACCGCGAGGCTCCGCCGTCGCGGCATCGGGACTTCGTGGAGGCGCTGATCCCGTTCCTCGGCGCTCGTGACGTGTAGCGCCGTAGACTCGCCGAGTGAAGATCACGCGGGTCGAGACGCTGCAGACGCCGACATATCCCAATGTGCTCTGGCTCCAACTGCATACTGACGAGGGACTGATTGGCCTGGGCGAGGCGTTTTATGGTCCGAGCGCTGTCGCCGGCTATGTCCACGAGAGCGCCGGCCCGTATCTGCTCGGCAAAGACCCGCGCGAGGTCGCGCGTCACGTGCACGCGCTTGGGCAGGGCATGCAGTTCCGCGCGATGGGCGCCGAATCGCGCGGCCTATCTGCCGTCGACGTTGCCTTGTGGGACCTGTTGGGCCAGAGCGTTGGCCTGCCAATTTATCGATGTCTGGGTGGTCCTGTTCGCGACAGCATCCGCATCTACAACACGTGCGCGGGCTATGGCTACAACATCTACAAGAGTCATGGCCCGGGTGGCGCGTTCGCCGACGCCTGGGGCATCGGCGAGCACGAGGGTCCGTACGAGGATCTCCTCAAGTGGCAGCGCGAGGACCGCGCTGGTGTGCTCGCCCAGGAGCTACTCGAGACGGGCATCACGGCCATGAAGATCTGGCCATTCGACGGCTTCGCCGACCTTTCCAATGGCCAGCACATCACACCGTGGCAGTTGGAGGAGGGCCTGCGGCCATTCCGCCAGATACGTGAGACCGTCGGTATGCAGATGGAAATCGCGGTGGAGCTGCACTCGCGTTGGAACCTACCGTCCGCAATCCAGATCGCCGAAGCGCTGGAGGAGATTCAACCGCTCTGGTACGAAGACCCGATCCGCATGGACAACCCTGACGCGCTGGCGCAGTTCGCGCGCAGTACACGTGTGCCGACGACGGCGTCCGAGACGATGATGCATCGGGCCGCGTTCCGTGCCATGCTCGAGCGCGACGCCATCGGCGTGGTCATGTTCGACACCGGCTGGGTCGGCGGGATTTCGGAGGGCATGGCGATCGCGCGCCTGGCCGAGACGTACCACCGTCCCTTTGCGCCGCATGACTGCACCGGCCCGGTGACGTACGCGGCGGGAACACATCTGTGTATGGCGCTGCCGAACGCGATGATTCAGGAGGGCGTGCGTGCGTACTACGGCACGGGCGGCTGGTACCACGACGTTGTCACAACCCTACCTGTCGTGGACCACGGCACGGTCCGAGCTCCCGACGGTCCCGGCCTGGGAATAGCGCTGCTGCCAGGCTTCGCCGAGCGCGAGGACGTCACCGTGCGCGCGACCGACGGCTCGAGCCTGTAAGCGTGCAACGCTAGCTCGTACTGTCGCGTCGAGCATCCCTGGCGACCGCAGGCATGACGCCGCGGGCTGGCGCCGTCACTTCCATTTGTTCAACTTGCAGTTGGTTGCTCTGGCTGTTGAAGGCGCAGCCCGTGCGAAGAAGATCGCGTCAGGCGCCGACGCGGCCAGGGCTGCTGCCGAGCAGGCGCGCGATATCTTTGGCGTAGCGCGTCTCGGAGTCGTCCTCGGGGTCGTAGCCGATCACCCGCCGCGCGTTCGCGATGCTCCAGAACGCCCGCGTGTTGTCCGACATCCCGTAAAAGATCTGGAACGGCACGCCCCACTCATCCTCGATCTGCCCAGTCTCGATGCTGCGCACGAACAACTGTTGGAGGTCGCGCGCGCTGATGTAGGCGCCCAGGTCGCGCTTGTACCCGCCGAGCCGGCCCTCGAACGCGCTCGCCTCGATCTCGCGCGGCGCGCCGATCCGTATCTGCACCACCTCCAGCTTGCGTCCGAACGCGCCGCACGCGTAGGTGAAACCCAGCGCCTCGTAGGCGATCTTCGCCCAGCCGTAGTAGTTGTCCGACCTGGGCAGCGTGTGCGGTCCAATCATGTCGAGCTTGCGCGGGTGGATCATTTGCTCGTACCAGTCGGCAGCATGATTCGAGCTCGCCACGACGACGCGCTTGACACCGGCATCGAGCGCAAACCGATACACCCGGTCGGCCATGTCGACGTTCGGTCGCTCGTCCAGGTAGGTCTTGCCGGAGCCCGTCACGCCCATACCCGCTGGTCGGTAGTAGCTGAGATGGACGACCGCGTCTGCGTTCGCGAAATGCGGTCTCACTTGCTCGTCTGAGTCCTCCAGCAGATTGGCCGGTGTGACGCCCTCGGCCGGCCGCACGTCGAGTTGGACCAGGTCGTAGCGGTCACGGAACACGAGCAAGAGCTGGCTGGCGATGTAGCCGGTCGCGCCGGTCAGCACAACGCGCAGCTTTCGACCGGGAGCGGGCGGTAAGCGCTGGGAGATCTCGCGAGCGAATTCAGGCATTGCTGCCAGCGTACCCCGCTTGGCGAGCGGCCCTCGGCACGCTCGCTGCGACTAGGGCGCGCGTGACGGCAACCGGCGCGCGCTCGGCGGATCTCCTCGGTGTTCTTCGAGCCCAGTTCGGGCTCGAAGCCTTTCGGCCCGGCCAGGAGCGCTTGATTCGGACGGTCCTGCAGGGCCACGACGCGCTCGCCGTCCTGCCAACCGGAGCCGGCAAATCGCTCGTCTATCAGCTCGCCGCGCAACTGCTGCCGGGGCTGACGGTCGTCGTCTCGCCTCTGCTCGCGCTCATGCAGGACCAGGTCGAGTCGCTGATCGAGCGCGGGCTGCCAGTCAGCGTGATCAACAGCATGCAATCCGAACAGGAGTCGGCGGCCCAGTTGCGCGAACTCGGGTCTGGTGAATCGCGCCTGCTGTACGTGACCCCCGAGCGCTTCCTCGTCGACGACTTCATGGCCGAGCTGCGCCGGCTGAGCGTATCGCTGCTGGTCATCGACGAGGCGCACAGCATCTCCGAGTGGGGCCACACGTTCCGGCCCGCGTACCTGCAGCTGGCCGACGCCGCTGACCGGCTGGGACGACCAACCGTCATGGCCCTGACCGCGACGGCGTCGCCATGGATCCGACGCGAGACCATCGATCGTCTCCGGTTGCGTGACCCGGTCGTGGTGGTCACGGGCATCGACCGTCCGAATCTGTTCTTCGAGGTCGAACGGGTAGAGGACGAGCGCGAGGACCGCCGCGTCCTGCAGGAGCGATTCGTCGAGGCGGATGCGACGCTCGAAGGCAGCGGCATCATTTACTGCGCGACGACGAAATCCGCGGAGGCCACCGCGGCGTGGTTGCGCGAATGGGATATCACCGCCGAGGCGTACCACGGACGTCAGCGGAAGTCGGATCGACTGCGAGTCCAGTCCGCTTTCATGGATGGCGACGTGCGCGTGGTCACGGCGACGAATGCCTTCGGCATGGGAATCGACAAACCGGATGTACGCTTCGTGATCCACCGCGACATTCCGCCGAGTCTCGAGGCGTACTACCAGGAGGCCGGCCGTGCGGGACGTGACGGCGAGCCCGCGCGGTGCGTGCTCATTTACCGTCCGGGCGACCTGGGCCGTGCGGCCTTCATGAACGCGGGCGGCGAGCTGACCCGAGACGAGGTCCGCGCGGCTCGGCCGGGGCTGTTGGGATTGGGCGAAGGCACACCCGAGGCGATGCTGGCCGCCAGCGGCCTCGGGCGGGGCGACTTCGCGCGACTCGTGGAAACCCTCGAGCGCGACGGGTTGTTGACGCGCCGACGCGGGCGGCTGCGCGTGCGCGAATTCGACCCCGACGAGGTGTCCCTCGACCGCGAAGCCGCGCGGCGGGCATACGAGCGGAGTCGGCTGGAGATGATGCGCGGCTACGCTGAGACGCGCGAGTGTCGACGCGGGTACATCCTCAGCTACTTCGGCGAGGAGGCTCCGCCACCGCCGTGCGGCGGGTGCGACAACTGCGCGCGTCTTCGGTCGGCGTCCGCGTCGGTGTCCGCGTCGGTCGCTGGACCATTCTCGGTGCACGACCGGGTGGCGCACCCGAGCTGGGGTGAGGGCATCGTGCAGCGCCTGAACGGCGAGACCATGACCGTCCTGTTCGACCAGGCCGGCTACAAGACGCTCGCGCTGGACCTCGTGCTCGAGCAGAACCTGCTGCGGCGGCTGCCGTAATCGATTCGCATCCCCTGTGTGCGCCGTCGCCGCCCGCCCGCGCATTCATACCGCGTCCAAGCGTAAAACCGAAGCGTCACGGGGAGCGTCACGTAGGGCGTCACGTGGTAGAACGAAGTGTTTAAAGTTTGTAAAATCTGCGTTTAGAGCTGGACGGTGACCTCGCGGGTCATGATCGCGTTCAGCCCGTAGCCGAACTTGTTCCAGGGCACGCTCGCGGGTTGGACGTTGCCCGCGGTATCGGTTGCGCGCACGCTCAGCTGTGCCCGACCTGAGGACGTCGGACGCCATGCAAACTCCCACCGCGTCCACGACCAGCGGCCTTCGCCGCGGACGAGACTCGCCGGCTGCCAGGTCCGCTGGCCATCGACGCTCACGTCGACTCGCTCGATGGGCGCACGGCCCGACCAGCCAAAGCCGAACAGCGTGACGGACTCGCCGCGAATGACCTCGGCCCGCCCTGGCCACGCAAAGACTGACTTCACGGGCATCTCGCGCACGGTACGCAGCGTTCGGCCCTCCGGATCGACCACGATGTACCGCTGCGCGTTGTAGTAGCCGCCGAACGGCTCGCTGACGACTTCCATCCGCACCGGCCACTTCACGCTGGCGATCCCCGCCCAGCCGGGCACGATCAAACGCACTGGCCCGCCGTTCGCGGTCGGGATCGGTTCCCCGTTCATCTGCCACACCAGCATGACCTGCGGCTGCAGGGCGACGTCGATCGGCAACCCGCGCTGAAAACGCCCACCTTCCGCATGCTGGTCGGCATCAGCACCCGTTGTGATCACTTCAACCGCGTCTGACTCGACGCCAGCCCGTTCCAGCAGCGTCCGCAGAGGCACGCCCGTGAACATGGCATTGCTGATGGCCTGATCGTCCCACTGATTTCCTTCCGCGGGTGGGTTCCAGCGGGTGCGACTGTTGCCCGCGCATTCCAACCACGTCTCCTGCGCCGTGGAGGGGAGTGACTGCAACTCGCTGACGCCGACCGTCAGCGGCTCGCGCACGCGGCCCTCGATGCGCAGACGCCACTCGGTCGGGTCCACCTGCGGTACGGGGTTGTTGGAGCGCAGAAAAAAGAGATCGGTAGGCACGCGGGTGCCGCCGTTTTGCATAGCACGCGCGAGTGGTGTACTGAAGTTCAACCCGTCCCCGAGCGGGATCAGCTCGGGGCTCTTACCCGGGAACGGTGGTGCGTACGACTGCGTCAGATCGCCCTCCCGCATTGACTGTAGTCGAATCTTCGCCCATCGCGGCAATTGATGGCACGACCATGGCTCGACGCGCGACCGCCAGAGCCGTCCATCCGGCCCACACGACGATGTTCGCCGCCGCATTCAACGTCCGTAGCAGCTCGACTCGCGGGTCGTCGAGCGAGCTGCCCAGCCGTTCGATCACCAGTTGATCGTGCAACAGCATGTTGAGAAGCACGGTCAGCGTCAGCAGGCCGAACGGCAAGAGCAGCGAGCGCCGGGTCGGCCACGCGAGAGACAGGAGCGGGAGCGCGAAGAACAGGTGATTTTCATGCGCTTGCGTCGTGAAGTTGAACCAGCCGAGCACGGCCAGGGCGGCGGCCTCGCTCAGTCCGACGCGACGCGTCCAGTACAACCAGGCGGTACACACGAGCACGCCGAGCACCAGCACGGCCGCCACGGCGCGATGCGTGAGCGGTCCGACAAACCGCGTCGAGTCATTCACGAACATCGGATCCTGTCCGCGCAGGTCGAGGACCAGGCGCCACATGTTGTGCGCGTCCGCCGAGACCACGGGCATGACGGTCGAGATGGCAGACGGCAGCGACAGCAGGTCGCGCACGTGCCCGGTCAGGATGAACGGCGCGAGAACGGCGAGGGCAACCGCGGCCGCGGCGAACAATCCTCTAACAACGCGAGCGTACGCGTGGCTACGCAGACTGGCGATGCCAAACAGCGGCAGGATCGCCCATGCTTGCGGCTTCGCCAACGCGGCGAGCGCCATCGCGCAGAAGGCCCATGGCAGGGCGCCCAGGGAAAGCAATCCGATCGCAAGCACGCTGAACAGCGCGTGCGCGCCGTCCGGCTGAGCCCAATGCGCGACGTCATACAGCGCGGCGGGGTTCGCGACGTACATCGCGGCGGCTACTCCCGCGCAAGTGGGACTGACCATACGGCGCAGCAACAGCCAGAGGGCGATGCCCGTGAGAAGGTGCCAGGCGAGGGCCACGAGCTTGATCGCCTCGTGCAACCAGAGGCTTTGCTGAGCGGCGGTCGGGTCGAAGGATGGGTCGACGACCGCCCGATAGATGCTGCCGACCAGCCAGTAGGGGTAGAGCGTCACGGGCGGGTACACCGCGTACGTCTCGGGCCATGTCCCGCTGTAGGCCGACTGGATGCCTCCGAGCGTCACCAGCCGTGTCCAGTAGACGTAGTGTGTGATGTCGCCCTGATAGACGCCGCTTTCATCGCGCACCACGTATCCCGGCGTCTCGCGCAGCAAGTGGCCGACCACGAGCGCCAGCAGCACCGAGCCGAGAAACAGCGCGGCCCCGCGACTCACTTCCGGGCGACCACCACGTTATGAGCGGCGAGCACGTTCAACCCGGGCGTGACCTCCACCGCTCGCTCCACCCACCGCCATACGCTCATCAGCCAGAGCGGCAGAAAGTCAGGCGTGAAACCACTGCGCAGCACACGGACGGGTCGCAAGCCCGCCGTCCGCACGTCCGCCAGCAATTCGGCCTGGGGCACCAGGCGCTCGTCGCCCGAATCCTGCGGAACGCGTTTCATCAGGATCGGCCAGTACGGGTTGGACGGATTGTGGTCCCACAACACGACAAAACCACCCGGCTTGATCACCCGCCCCATCTCGCACACGGTCTGGGCAACTCGCTCGGGGGTTTCCAGATGGTGCAGCGTCGCGACCGTTAATGCCAGGTCAAAGCTGTGGTCGGCGAACGGTAAGGCTGTCGTAACTCCCGCGTACGTGCCGACGAGCCCGCGCTCGCGGGCGCGCGCGACCATCGAGGACGAGAGGTCGACTCCGAACACGTCGAAGCCTTCGCTGGCGATCGCGGCACCGAGCTGGCCAGTGCCGCAGCCAACGTCGAGAACGAGGCCGCCGAACGGCAGCAGCGACGTCACCAGCGCGGTGCGCTTGTCGATGTAGTGCTCCGCGACATGTCGTGGAAAGACGTCGTCGTACTCGTGGGCGACCGCCGCGTACAGCGCGTGCTGGCGTTCTTCCGTTTCGCCGGCAGGTGCACTGGGCAGAAGCTCGGGCACGCCGTCGCGCACCTCGAACACGCGCGCGCACGACTCGCACCGCCAGCTCTCAGGATCGATGTCGCCGCGGCAGTCGGGACAGATCAGATCAACGGTCGGCGGCGGAGTCGAACTGATGGGCACGCGGGGAGGGTACCTATACTCTGCACGTGCGGCACGCGTATTCGCGCACTCACGCCAACGGACGAGCGGCTCAGGCGCCGCGCCGCAAGGTCGTCCTGGTGCTCGAGGACCATGCCTCCGTCGGCGGCCTGATCGCAGCATTGCTCCGCCAGGAGGGGTACCGCGCCGTGCGCGCGTGGGATCCTCAGGAGGCGCTGCGTCTGGCACGTGGTCGGAATCCGGATCTCGTGTTGCTTGATCTGAACCTCGCCTATCCAGACGGACTGGATGTGCTCAAGCAAGTGCGCAATCACGAGGCGACCCGGCGAGCGCCCATCGTCGTCGTCGCGGGCGGCGACCTGGCGCTTTCAGCCGAAGACGCCGCGCTGGTGGATGATGTTGTCCACAAGCCGTTCGACATCGATCTGATGCTGAATGCCGTGCGCAAGGCCTTGGGCGAGCCCCTGGTCGAGGTCACGCCGCGGCAGTACGACGCCCAGGACTACTTTCTGCACGGATACTGAGCGGCGCCGCACCGCACCTGGCATGCCGCGTGCTTCTGCGGGGGGCGCATGCATCTCGTGCGGTTGAAGTTTCCGCCGGGGGAAGTCGCCCGCGCCGCGCTCGTGCTGATGGGGCTGGCCATCGGCGCGTACCTCCTGTGGCGCGTTCAGGAAGTCCTGCTGCTCATGCTGCTGGCCATCCTGCTGGCGACGTCTATCGAGCCAGTCGTGAATGTCCTGCGAC
>JAFAPL010000794.1 GCA_019247135.1 Chloroflexota bacterium
TCGGTCGGCCTTCGGCTTCCCGGCGCGCTCTGTCGGCGGCGCTGCCGTACGGACTTCCGCTGCCAGCCTCGACGTAGTCCCGCAGGCTCGCCATGTAGTGGTTCCAGCTGCGCGTGCACATGTCGATGCACTCGAGTTCCTCGCTCAGTCCCTGGTGGTGGAAGTGGAGCTCGGATGTGTCGCGGTCGACGCGGGAGATGCTGAACGTGGGCCTGGTCCCGATCCAGTCGGGGAGGAAGGGACAGTCGGTGACCGTCCATCGGACCGCCATGGGCCGGGTTGCCTCGTCGACGTGGATGACGAGTGGTTCGGGGGCGTTCATGACGAACCTGAGCTCGCCGCCGGTCTGGCCGGAGCCGGTGGCAGGGTTCCACCATGCGGCGACACCGGTGGGGGTGGTGAGCGCATCGAAGAGTGCGTCGGGCGAGGCGTTCACGCGAATGGTCGTCTGGTAGTCCGCCGGAGGTGCGGAGAGCTGTTCGGTGCGTGTCATTGCGAAGAGTTCCTTTCAATTCGATTTGCGGTTTCCGTGGTACGAGCTGGTGCTGACCGGTCGAGATGGTCCCGTAGCGCTTCGAGGCGGTGGTCCCAGTCGTGGGCCAACGCGGCCAGGAACTGCTGCGCCACCTGCACGGGCGCGGAGTGGAGGCGGTAGCGGACCCGCCGCCGCTCGCCGGGCTCGGCGATCACGACATCCGCGTCGGCCAGCAGGACGAGGTGTTTGGCGATCGCCTGGCGCGTAATCGGCAGGCGCTCGGCCAGCTCCGTGGCGGTGGCCGGACCCTGCGCGGCCAGCGTTGCCAGGATGGCTCGCCGGGTAGGGTCGGCCAGTGCGGTGAAGACCTGCTCCGCGATCAGCTCGACGTCATCTGTCATCGAGATACTCGGCCAGCTCGCCGAGCTCGCTCGTCCATCCCTCGGCGTGGCTGTCGTAGGTCTCGCGGCGCGAATCGAGGGGCAGCTGCGCGAAACCGGTCTCGGCGACCCGCAGCCGCGTGCCGGCCGCGAGCGGCTGGAGGGTGAACTCGACGTAAGTGCGGCGTGGGTCGTCCTCGGGCAGGTCGGGCAAGCGCCAGGTGAACCCGAACACGGCCGACTCTTCGACCCGTTCGACCCGCATCTCGACGGTGAGACCACTTTTGAAGGTCATCTCGGCGCCACCTCCTGGGCGAAGGTCGATCGTCGCCTTGTCACCGAACCAGGCGGACAGGCCTTCGGAGGTGGTGAGCGCGGCCCACACCTTCGCGGGCGGGTGAGCGAGGTCTATGGTCCGCTCGATGCGGTCGGGAAACGCCATCGCAGCCCTCCTCAGTAGCAACCAGTTGGTTGCAATACTATGGCAACCGACTGGTTGCGTCAAGAGTCTGCGGCCGGACGCCGGCGGCGGGTCCGTGCCCGCACCCCTCGGTCCACCGCGGGGCATATGGTGGTCCTGCATGCGTCCTTTTCGGTTTGGACTTCAGATCGGACCTGCCAGCCCGGATGACCTGCGTCGGCTCGCGCGCGACGCCGAGGCCGCCGGCTTCGACGTGATCCACACCTCGGATCACGTGGCCGACGGTTGGGCCCCGCTCGCTCCATTGATGGCGGCCGCCGATGTGACAACTCGGCTGAGAATCTGTCCGCTGGTGCTCAACAACGACTTCTATCACCCGGCGTATCTGGCGCGAGAACTTGCAAGCATCGATCGCCTCAGCAACGGCCGACTGGAGGTCGGTATCGGCGCCGGCCACGCCTTTACCGAGTACACGGCCGTTGGCCAGCGCTTCGACCCACCAGCGCTGAGGAAGTCGCGAATGGCGGAGTCCGTGGAGATCCTGCGGCGATTGTTATCTGGCGAGGAGGTAACGTTCAGAGGCCAGCACTACCAGTTGAATGGGGTGCGCACCCTGCGCGCGCGGCAGGACCACGTGCCATTTCTCATTGGAGTCAACGGCAGATCCGCCCTGGCGCATGCGGCGCGGCACGCCGACATCATCGGACTGACCATGCTCGGTCGAACATTGGAGGATGGCAAGCGTCACGAGGTCCGCTGGGACTCCGACCGGCTGGAGCGGACGATCGGGTACATCCGTGAGCAGGCGGCCGAGCGATGGGAGCAGCTAGAACTCAATGCGCTCGTCCAACGTGTCATCATCACTCCCGACAGACGTGCGGCCGCCCAGGAGTTCGTCGGGGAAGTGAATGGCCTCAGTCTGCAGGACGCGCTCGACACGCCGTTTCTGGCAATTGGTACACACGCTGAGATGGCCGAGCACCTGCTGCAGTGCCGCGAGCGCTGGCGGATCTCGTACTACAGCGTCCGCGACCTGGAGGGTTTCGCGCCGGTGATCAGTCGGCTCCGGCGTGTCGAGTCGGATGCTGATGCGTGATTCTTTCGGCTCGATGAGCGCTTGTGTCGACTATGGCGTGCCATGTGGGCGGCCCCAGGCGAGCGTGGTCTCGACGCGCAGCTGGAGCCTGTCTGAGACACATTGAATTTCACCGTCGCCGCGAAGCTCGGCCAATACTCGCCGTAGCTCGTCGTCGAAGGCGCGGGCGGCGACTTCACCCATTGCGGAGCGGGCAAAGCTGCGCTGCGAATGACGGCACTCCAGGTAATCCTCGACGGTGGGTTGCCAGAGCTCCGGTCCAAAGCGGCGCGTGCCAACGAGCGTGAACAGGTCGCGTTGCTGCAGCTCGCTCAACAGATCCACATCTTGCCACGGCACCATGGAGTGACGCATCAGCACAGGTTGAATGCGCGCTCGGACAGCGGCTGGTCCTCCAAAATCACGTCCAACGATCGCCACGCATCCATTCGGCGCCAGCATGTCGGCGAGGCGAGGGAGAGCGATCTGCCAATCCATCCAGTGCAGGCTCTCCCCAGCGGTCACGAGCGCATACGGTGGCTCCAACTGAACGTCTTCGACGGCGCCGATGATCCAACGCACATTCGAGGCCGCGCCACCCGGAAGCTGTCGGCCCGCTTCGATCATGCCGGCTGAGAAATCGACCGCGTCGACCTGCTCGACGAGCGGCGCCAGTCGTCGGGCGATATCGCCAGTTCCGCAACCGATGTCGAGGACCCGCCGTGGCTGATCCGTGGCGAGCTCGCCGAGAAACAGCATGGCGGCATCGGCATATGGCGGCCGTGACGGATACGCCGCGATCACATCAGGATCCTTGAACCAGGCTGCGTATTTGCTGTCGTAGAGCGCGGGCTTGGGCCGCATCAGTCCGTGGATGTCACTCTTGACTGAGGCGGGTGCCCGCGGGCCAGCTCGGCTACTCGCCGCCGGGCGACAGAATGGTGACCTGGCGTGTCCTGGCACCCAGCCGTCGCGCACTCGCGGCATCCGGATACCACACGTCGAAGACATTGCCGCGAACCGCGCTTCCAGTGTCCTCGACCGTGAAGACCGTATCGCCCAGGCCCTCGATACGCAGGCGGGTACCGAACGGGAACAGGCGCGTATCCGCAGCAACCGTACCCCAGTGCACCGTCGTTCCAGACGCGGTGCGCGTGCTGACGGCGCCGGCGCCCAGCGCATAGCCCGTCACCATCGCGGTGATCTGACCGGTGGACGAGGATGCCGCTCGCGCAGGGGCGGCCGCCGCGCGCGGCGCAGCGGGCGCCTGCGCTGGCCTGCTGGCGGGTGTGGATGTGGATGTGGGTGCGGGCATCGGCGGGGCTGGTGGTGGAGGAGCAGTGCTCTGCGCGGTCGCCGGCGGGGCCGTTGCTCCGATCGGCATGACGAGCGTCATGCCGATCACGATGCGATCCGGGTCTTCGAGGCCGTTCACCCGCAGGAGTGCGTTTGCGTCCACGGAATATTGCCAGGCAATGTCGCCCAGAGTATCGCCGGCCTGCACCACGTGCTCCGGCTGGTGCGAGGACACCTGGAGCTGCGTGCCGGGCCGGATCACGTCCGGATTCTCCAGCCCATTCATCGTCACCAGGGCGAGGATGTCCAGCTTGAAGGCTTCGGCGATCGATCGCAACGTATCGCCATCTTGCACAACGTACGTACTGGCGGCCGACTGATCGGTGGTGGCAGGCGCCGCCGCGGAGGGCGCCGGATCGGGTGCGGCCGCGGATGTCGTCTGATCGTGCGCCGGCAGGGTTGCCGCGGCCTGCGTCGAGGCCGCCTGGACCGCGCGCTGGGCGAAGCGCACGCCCGGTATGACCAGCGTTTCGCCCGCGGCCAGGTCGTCGCCCGAGTCGAGCCCGTTCGCCGAGACGAGCTCGGTCGCGGTCACGTCGTACTCGTTCGCGATGTCGATCAGCGTATCGCCGCTCCGCACGGTCCGTAGGACGCCATCCACGGGCGGGACGACAAGAGACTGACCGACTTTCAGCAGATCTGGGTTCTCCAGGGCATTGGCGGCCATCACACTGACGGGGCTGAGACCGTACTGGGCGGCGACGTCCTGCACGGTCTCGCCGGGCTGGACGACGTGGACCTGCGTCCTGGCCTGCGCGTCCGCGGCGGGGGTCGCGTGGGCGAACACGCCGACGCCGAGCAGCGATCCGAGCAAAAAAAGGCGCGCGTTCATCTGAGGCATTACTCAGCTCTGTTAGGACAGACTACCGGTCTGCCGAGTTGCGTGGGCCGGCGGGGCCCACGGCATGCCGGTGCTGCCCTGACGGGACGTGTTGCCACTCGGCGTGTTGCTCGGCTTGTGCACGACAGTCTGCTGCCGCGTGCCGCTTGGCTTGTGCACGACAGTCTGCTGCCGCGTGCTGCCGGCTTGTGCACGACAGTCGAGTGCGGGCGATCTGCACTGAGTGGCCTCTTTTCAGGGCTGCGGCTGTTCGGTGATCGTGAACGGGCTGTCTGGTGCGACCGGCACAGGCGTGCCTGAGTCGTGATGTGCGTTCTGCTCGAACTCGGCCAGACTATCGGCGCCCTGCACTTGCAAGTGCGCGAATGCGTCCTTCTCGAGGCGCGTGATGTGGTGGTCTTCCATCATGTACAGCCCGGGCACCGTCAGCGTGAGTTCGGTCATCGTCGCACCGCCAGGTGGCACCAGGGTCGTCTGGACGTCGGTCAATGCCTCGGCCGCGCCCTCCGGGTGAACCAGGTCCCAGGCCAGCCCGACCACGTGGAAGGCCGAGTCCAGATTCGGTCCGCCGACGCCGAAGAAAAAGCGCACGCGCTCGCCCACGGAAGCCAGCATGGCCCGTTCGTCCGTCAACGAACCAACGCTGCCGTTATACATGACGTAATCAGGTTGCTCGTGCAGCAGTTTGTCGAATGCGAAGTCATGCAAGCCCGCGGCAGCCGGGTCGCCCTGCAGGTACGCCTCACTCTGCATGACGTAGAACTCGCGATCGACCGGTGGGAACCCCTGCGGCGGCTCCATCCCCGGTGGATTCGTCAACGTCAGCTCGACCGTGTCACCCTGGCGCACACGAATCATTGGACCTGGCACCGTGCCGCCGAAGGTCCAGTAGCGAAAGCCAACACCATCCGCGAGCTGCCCCACCACTTCCTCGATGGCCAGGTTCACCTTGACCAGTTCCGAATCGCTGCGATGCACGGGTGGGGCGACCGGGCCCTGCGGAACACGTGGCGTATCGGGCGGCAGCGGCGCCAACGCCGTCTGAGGCGTCGTCTGTGCGGTCGCGTTGATGGCGGCGGGCGCTTGCGCATTGGGCTCGCCGAGCCGGAGCTGCGAGCTCATGCCGGCCGCTTCGTGCCCTGGAACAGTGCATACAAACGAGAGGTCAGCGGCTGACGGAAAGACGACCGTCGCCGTCACGGTCTGACCAGCAGGCGCAACCAGGTGGGTACCGGTTGCCTCGAGATGCAGGTTGTGCTCGAGCGTGCCCTCGTTCTCGAACGTTATCGTCACAGGCTTACCAGCCGCGACGCGTGGCGTGCTCGCCTGAAACTTGAATTTCAAGTTTCGCTCGCAGTGACGCGCAGCTCGGTTGGCGCGGCGGCTGCCTGTCGTTGAAGCGCGGCGCTCGGCACGCAAGCGACAGCGAGGGCGCCAATGCCGATGACAACTACGAACACCTGGCGCAACGTGAGCCATTGACGTGGCGGAGGTGGCTCCTGGGGCAGCGGGGGAGGCCGGTCGCATGTGTTCATGACTGTGCGGACCTTCCTGCGGCCGAACCACGCGCCCGTGGGCCTCTCGTCGGCCGGCCGCGTAATCGAAAGCCAAACTAACTGGCTACGTGCCTCCAACCGATGGCGTAACCAGTTAGTCTGGTTGCCCCCAAACTTCTTAACGGAGACTATGCCGGAGTGGTTCGCAGTGTGAACCACTCCGGCATTTGCATTGTGGCTACGGCAAGATGAACTGTCGGCCGTGCCTATCGACCGGGGTTGTACTCGGCGCTGTCGCCGCCGCGGGCTTCGCGGCCGCCGCCGACGGAACAAAGACGTGGTCCTGGACGTTCGTCGAGTCCGTGTCGCGCCTGATGATGGTGGCCAGACTCGTGCTGGAGATCATGCTGGCCGTGTGCGGGTCGAACTGCTGGTTCTGCCAGAAGTAGCGATCTCCCGTGCGAAGATTCAGGAACTGTTGACCGATGATGGCCTGGAAAGTCTGGCCGAGCCTGCCATTGTTGACGTGGGCTTCCGCCAGACCGCCAATGAAGAGATCGACATTATCGATGCTGCCGAAGGTGGTCTGAAGGTCTCGCTGCAGCACCGGGTCACTGGTCAGGGCGCTGAATGACGTGTACGGGCTCAGGCCCAACGCCGTGCGCGTCTGGTTGAGCGAGCCGAGACCTGTATCGCGTTCGCGTTGAATGTCGATGGCGATGAGATCGATCTCGTCGACGTCACCGCCGGGAAGTGGCGCGAACAGCAGATTCCTCAGTCCCGCCATGGCGTAGACATCCGTCGCCTGTGAATTGTCGACCCCCAGACTACGCAACAGCGGATTGATGCCGTTGGCAATGTCCTGCTCGGGCGTATTGAAGAACGCTTGCGCCAGAGACTCGCTGAACACCTGCTTGCCAGTGTTGTCGAGGCCTTCCTGCTGATCCGAGACCTGCGAGTGGCCCATGCGGAACGCGGCCGTCGAAAACTCCTCGCTCACCTGAGCGTTGACCTTGGGATCATACCCGGCGTAGGCCGGCACCGAACCCATCAGGAGCGGCAAATACTCGGTGTAGACGATGTTCTCGTATTCAGCTGTTGTGATGGCCTTGGCCATGTTGTACAGCTGGTCGCCCGTCCAGCTCGGGTTCTGCGCTTTCAGCACCGGCGACGCAGAAATTGTGCTCGCGCATGAACAGCGTCGTCACCGCGGTGGGCTCTGGGTTCTCCATCACGCGCGGGTCGCCGGTGACGAAACTGCCGTTGACGATGGGCAAC
>JAFAPL010000889.1 GCA_019247135.1 Chloroflexota bacterium
CGTCGGGTCCAGTGCCCGGATTCCTTGCGCTGGTGGCGGCACAGTCGCTGGATATCATCCACCCGCTCTACAGTGTCAACGCGCTCACGCTGCGACAGGTCACCACTCCGCCGCACTTGCTGGGTCGAGTGAACGCGACCTTGCATGTGGTTGAGCGCGGCGTGATCCCGTTTGGAGCGATCGCGGCTGGACTGCTTGGTGACGCGATCGGACTCAGGCCCACGCTCCTCCTCGCTGCCGTTGGAATCGCGATCGGCGCAATCTGGGCGGGCCGCTCCGGCTTCCTGCGGCGGCAGTGACTTCGTGCTCTTAAAAACGGTAGTACTCGATCGAGTCCCACTGTTCCAGGGCCATTCGGACAAAGAATGGCACCATGCGCGGTATCCACCACTGGTGGTGTGGCTGTGGAATGTCGCGCCAGTAGGTGCTGGCAATGTGGAGCGCCGCCAACGGTCGAGCGAGAGCCAGCGCTCTGCTGAGTCGTGCGGTGGTCGAATATGCTGTCCAGCGCTCCAGATAGGCATCAATGACGCGTGCCTGGAGAGCGGGCACCGTGCCCGGGTCCAGGTCCCACGTTGCACTCTCCAATAATGGCATCAAGCTGAAGAACGGGTGAGATATGGATGCTTCGGTCCAGTCGATGAATTGCACCTGGTCGTCGCTGACGTAGATATTCGAGCTCCAGAGATCGCCGTGCTCCAGCGCCAGGGGAATGTCGCCGTCCGCCAGCTCTTCACACGCTGATTCGAGGCTCGGTCGTACCTCGCGGAGCCGGCTCAGTTCCTCCATCGACAGGCCATGCTCGCCCAGTCCGAGCAGGGCTGTCTCGTCCGCCAGCAGCGGGCCAATCAGCGTGCGCAACTGCAGCGGATCGCGGACTGGGCAACCTAGCGCCTCGAGCGTCTTCAGTTCCGACGCGGACTGGACCTGGAGCTGAGCATAGCCGGCCGCCGCGCGCTCCCATGCGCGCACTGGTGCGCCCTCCTCGAGGCATCGCCCATCACAGGCCCGCATCAGCAGCCAGCGCTCGCGCTCATGCGTAGCAACTACGCCGGGGACCGAGCCTGGATGACAGTCGGCCAGGAACTGAGCCAGCCGCGGCTCGCCAGCATAGGAACGCGGCAACGCCTTGAAGAACAGATCCTCCTGCTCGGTATGGACCCGCAGCACGCAGGAGAATTCCCAGGCGCGTATCTGCTCTATGGCTGAGGCGCGACCCAGACCAGCAGCACGGAGTGTGTCCGTGATCCACGCCTCGGCACGCGCCCGCCAGCCTGGGACGGTCCAGTCGCGACCGTCTGGCCGATCACGCTGCTGAGCAGTTTCGCCGAACCATTCGTCGAGCTGCGCTGACTGTGGCCACTCACCCGAAATCGCGTATGTGACATCCGTCAGGTCGGCCCAGTTGAGGCCCGCCGTAGCTGAGCCATCGTCGAGCGATTCCACTAGAAGCAGGCGGCGCGCGATGCCATCTGCCACAGCGACGCTGGCACAGTCCAGAACCATTGTGTTGAGCCCGAGCTGATCGCGAATAGCGTTGCGTATGGGCACGACATCCGCCGGGTGGTGTCCCGCGGTGTGCACACGCGGCAGCTTGCCGCCGCTGTGCACTCCGATGGCGAGCTCCGGCCCGCGACGGCGAACAAGCGCAAGTGTGTCGACGAACTCGTCTTCGATCAACGCCATCGGTTATTGACGAGCGATCGAGATGCGGGGCATCAGGCGCATCTTATGACCGGCTGAGCCTGAGCCAGGGGCGCCTGAAGGCTGGACTAGCGCAACGCGGCGACGATCGAATCGTCCAGGTAACGCCAGACGACGGCGGCTTCTGAGAAGCCTGCCTGCTGCAATGCAGCTTCGTGGAACGGCGCGCCGATGTGCTCGTGGTGTGGATGGCCTTCGAAGACGCGCGCACGCTCGGCGAGCAGCATGCTGAAGCCAGGTTCAGCCTCGGCTGCGCGCCACCATGCCTCCCACGACTCGCCGCTTGATGCAGCTCCGGCGTCGAGCCGGCGGCGCAGCGGCTCGGTCAGTGCCGTCAGTCGCGTGCCCGGCGGGCCGACCAGCAGGTGCTCGGCGTTGAGCAGCAGTCCTCCCGGTCTCACCAGCGCGGCCAGGTGGCGGTAGACCTTGACCACATCGCCCGCATCGAGCCAGTGCAACGCCGTCGAGCTCAGCACCGCGTCGAACGGCGCCACGTCCTCGAGCCTCGCCGACCAGCCATCACCGCGCAGGTCCGCCTTGATCCACGTGAGACGTCCGTCGCCGTCTCCTAGCGTGTTCTGCCCGATGCCCAGCAGTAACGGGTCGGCGTCAAGCGCCACAACTCGAGCGCTGGAGAAATGCTTCAGGACTCGCGCGCTGATTGCGCCAGTTCCACACGCGAGGTCCAGGATCATGCGAGGCGCGCCCGCGGTGATTTCGCTGACCAACTCGAGCATCAGCTCGAAGCGCTGTTCGCGGCGCGGGATATGGAACGCCTGCTGGTCTTCGAAACGCTGCCACCAACGTGCCCAATCCGTCTGCGTCGAGGCCTCCATCGATCCTCCTGTTCGAATTAGCGCGCCAGCGGCGCAACCGCGCGGCGCATCCCGAGTTGATACACGGCCAGCAGGGTGAGGGTGATGGCCAGGCCGGGTTCGATCGCCAGCCACGGCGCCGAATACAGATAGTTCTGCGCGCCGATGAGCAAGTTGCCCCAGGTGGGGTCGGGCGGCTGGATGCCCATACCCAGAAACGAGATCGTCGCTTCCGTCAGAATTGCTCGATTGAGCTGAACGAGGGCCGCCACAAACAGGACTCCCGCGGTATTCGGCAGCAGGTGGCGCCAGATGACCCGTGCGTCACTGGCACCTAGCGCGTGCGCGGCGGCAACGTACGGCGCCTGGCGCAGGTCGCGCACGCTGCCACGCACCAGGCGCGCCACCGCCATCCAGCCAGTGATCCCGATCAGCACGACGAGCTGCCACGGCCCGGTCGAGAAGAACGCGGTGAACAGCAGGATGGCGAACAAGCTTGGGAAGGCGAGGGCAAAGTCGACGCAGCGCATGATCAGCACATCCAGTGTCCCGCCGAGATAGCCAGCCAGAGCGCCCAGGGCTGCGCCGATCGCCACCGACAGCGCCGCGCCGCCAAGCCCGATTGCCAGCGTTGCGCGCGCGCCAGCGACGAGTCGCGCCAGGCTGTCGCGGCCGTTTTCGTCCGTGCCGAGCGGATGCGCCAGCGACGGCGCCTGGAGCATGCTGCTGAGGTCGACACGATTGGGTTCGAATGGAATGACGCTGGGCGCCACGACGAGCGCGAGCATTGCGCCGAACAGCGCAATGTCCCAGAGCGGGACGCGACGCGCTCGGCCAGGCGGCGGCACCCGAGCTGGAATGGAGCGCTCGCCGCGGCGTGTCTCACGCTGAGCCTCGGCGACGCTCAACTGAACTCGATCCGCGGATCGACGGCCCGATACACAAGGTCGGTGGCCAGATTGGCCAGCACCACGGCGAGCGCGACCAGGAGCGTAATCGCCAGCAGCACCGGGTAGTCGCGGCGGCCGACGCTGGCAACGGTCAGCTGGCCAATCCCGGGCCAGGCGAACACGCTCTCGACGACGACGCTGCCCTCGACCAGATGCGGGATGTTCAGGCCGACGATAGTCAGGATGGGGATGCCGGCGTTACGCAGAGCATGCCGCCACGCTACACGCCAATCGCCCAGACCCTTCGCGCGCGCCGTTCGCACATAGTCGGCGGCCAGCGCTTCGAGCATCGTCGCCCGCGTGTACAGCGCCAGTGAGGCGCCATGCGGCGCGGCCAGCGCGAGCAGCGGCAACAGCAGATAGCGGACGCGCTGCCCGAGGTCGTTCTCCTGGCCAACGGGCGCCAGTCCAGCCGACGGCAGCAGGTGCAGCCAGGCGGCGAAGATGACGATCAACACGATTCCCATCCAGAAGGTGGGTGTGGCGACGATCCCAATCGCGGCCGTACTTAACAGGCGATCAATCCACGCCCCACGCCGACGCGCGGCCCACACACCCGCCGCGACACCGGCGCTCGAGGACAGCAGCCACGCGCAGCCGCCCAGCAGCAGGGTCGCGGGTAGCCGTTCCTGGACGACCTCGATGGCCGGGCGACGAAAGAAATACGAAAAGCCCATGTCACCGTGCAGCAGTGTGCTGGTCCATACGACGAGCTGCTCGGGCAGCGGTTTGTCGAGGCCGAGCTGCTGGTTGACGCGCGCGACGGCCTCGGGCGTCGCCCGCTCCGCACCGAGCAACACGTACGCCGGGCCACCTGGCGCGGTACGAATCGCCACAAACGCGACGAGCGCCAGCAGGATGAGCGTCAGCCCGACCTGGCCTAGCCGCCAGGCAAGGAACCGCAGAATGTCGTCAGCTCCCCAGCGTCCAGTCCTTGATATTCCAGAAGAAGTTGACGGGGTGCGGCTGCACACCCTGGACATTGGCCGAAATGGCGTTCAGCTGATCTTCCGAGTACAACCACAACCGCGCCACGTCCTGGGCCAGGATTTGCTGGATCTGAAAGAGTGCTTGTTTGCGGACAGACTGGTCCAGCGAGGTCTGCTCGGTTTTGCACGCGGCGTCTGCCTGCGGATTGCTGTAGCCGCCGTATTTGTTGCCGGTCATCAGGATGGCGCACTGATCGGGGTCGTAGACTGGGTTCCAGATGCGGCTGAAGGCGTCGAAGTCGCCGGCGGCGCGCCGTGAGTTCATCACACCCTCTTCCTGCGGCTGGATCTGCATCTCCACGCCGACGTCCTTCAGGTTCTGCTGGACGGCAAGCAACGCCTGCTGCAGCGTCGCGTCGTAGTTGTAGATCATCACGGTGAAACTGAGCTTCTGGCCATTCCTGGCGCGGACCCCGTCGCTCCCCGCGGGCCAGCCCGCTTCGTCCAGCAGCGATTTCGCCTTCGCCGGGTCATAGCCGAACTTCGGAACCTCCGGGTTGTACGCCCAGGACACCGGCGAGACGTTGGAGTCCATGACCGTGCCGTGGCCCTGGAGCACTTTGTCGACCAGCGCCTGCCGATCGACGGCCTGCAGCAGCGCCTGGCGCACCTTGATGTCCTGGAAGTACGACCGCTTGTAGTCGTAGTGCACGTCGAAGAACCGCGGGTCCTTCTCCTCGACCACCTTCAGATTGGGGATGTTCTGGACCGCGCTCAGGTCGCGCGGAGTGATGAGCCCGTAGTTGAGCTCACCCGAGCGGAGCTGCGTCAGAACCACGTTCTGGTCGGTCAGGATCTTGTACATGACTGTTCTTATGTGAGCGGCGCCCCTGTAGAAGTCAGGCACCGCCTCCAGCACTACCGACTGGCCCGGCATGTAGCTCACCAGCTTGTACGGACCCGAGCCGACCGGGTTCTTGTTGAAGTCGCTTGTCTTTGGATCCTGACCCTTGAGCACATGCGCGGGCACGATGCCGCGTGCGCCGCCCTGGGCCAGGAAGGTCGGATCGACGTTCTTGAGCACCACGCGCACA
>JAFAPL010000188.1 GCA_019247135.1 Chloroflexota bacterium
CCGCTCGGCATGCATCCCAACATGAAGGTGCCTGGTGTGGAGATGAACACGTGCGCCCTCGGCCACGGTCTCGCGGTCGGCGTCGGCATGGCCCTGGGCGCGCGCATGACTCACAAGGACTACCGCACGTTCGTCATGCTGGGCGACGGCGAGCTCCACGAAGGCTCCGTCTGGGAGGCCGCGCAGCTGGCCTCGCACCTCGAGCTCGACAATCTGTGCGCAATCGTCGATCGGAACATGGTCAGTCAGAGCGGTCACGTGTCCGAGATCGTGGAGATCGAGCCGCTGGCGGATAAGTGGCGCGCGTTCGGCTGGGAAGTCCGTGAGATCGACGGGCATGACATCGGCCAGATCGTCGAGGCGTTCGACGGTCTGCCGTGGCGATCGGGCAAGCCGAACGCCCTGATCGCGCACACGGTCAAGGGCAAGGGCGCGACCTTCGCCGAGAACACCTACGTGTGGCACAGCAACTCGGTCGATAAAGATGTCTACGCGCGTGCGCTCGCGGAGCTGGGCGAATGACCACGACGCCAACGGCCGCGCCGAGTCCGACCCACACGGGTATGCAGACGCGAATGGCGTTCGGGGCCGCGCTGATCGACGCTGCCGCATCCAATGATCGGGTCGTCGCACTCTCGGCCGACACCCAGGACCTGATCCCTACACGCGCTTTCAAAGAGCGCTACCCCGAACGCTTCGTGGAAGTGGGTATCGCCGAACAGAACATCATCGGCGTCGCGGCGGGCCTCGCCACTGCCGGTCTCACCCCGGCCGCGTGTGGCTACGCGCCGTTCCTGACGGCGCGCAGCATGGAACAGGTCCGCAATGACGTCGCCTACGCGAATCTGCACGTCGTGATCGCGGCCGCCGCGAGCGGGATCTCCCTCGGCGTCTCAGGTGGCACGCACCACGCGCTCGAAGACATCGCGCTGATGCGCAGCTTGCCGCACATGACCGTCCTCGTCCCGGCAGACGGCGACGAAGCGTATGCCGCGGCCATGGCTGCCCTGGAGCTCGACGGCCCGGTGTACGTGCGCCTGGGTGGCCGGGTGGACGAGCCGGCTGTCAGCTCCCCTGGCGGCGCGTTCGAGTTGGGCAAAGCGGTACAGCTGCACAACGGCGACGACGTGTGCATCATCGCCTGCGGCGCACTGGTCGCCCCAGCCGTGAACGCGGCCAGAGCACTCGAAGCCGACGGCATCCACGCCCGTGTGCTGAACATGCATACGATCAAGCCGCTCGACCGCGATGCCATCCTTCGAGCCGCGGCCGAGACGCGCGGCATCGTCAGCGCCGAAGAGCATCACCTCACCGGCGGCCTGGGTGGCGCAATTGCCGAGCTGCTAGCGCTGGAACACCCCGCGCGGATGCGGATGATCGGTATGCCTGACGAATTCGCCGAAGTGGGGCCGACAGGGCCACTGCGTGCGCAGTACGGCATGAGCGCGGACGCGATCAGCGCCGCCTGTCGCGAGCTGCTGCGCTGAGTTCGACGAAGCGCTGCGCGAGCCGCGGCGCGCCGGCGAAGTTCAGGTGTACATACGAGCCGAGCAAGGACCCGCGCACGAATCCTTCTAACCCGCTGTCGCCCACGATCTTGTAGGCCGCCATGTCTGCTGGCGGCGGCTGAGCGACCGACCAGTGGAACTCGTGGCCTCTGACACGCGTGCCTTCGGACATGAGCACATTCGACCGAACCGCCTCGACTTCCCGATACCCGATGGTCAATGTCGCCTGATCCATACGGGATTCCAGCGGTAGCAGCCCGAACATCGGCAATGTGGTGCCCTCGATGCTCGTGAGCGACTGGCCCAGCGCCATCAAACCCCCACACTCAGCGTAGATTGGACCTTCGTGCGCCCGCAAGGCGTCGCGCATCGGCGTGTTATCCGCCAGCTGCTGCGCGTACAGCTCGGGGAAACCGCCGCCGAGATAGACGGCGTCGCTAGCTGACGGCAATGCGGCGTCCGCAAGCGGCGAAAACGGCACGATCTCCGCGCCGCACTCGGCCAGTAAATCGATCGTGTCCTGGTAATAGAACCCGAACGCGCGATCCTGAGCGACGGCAATCCGTGCACGCTCCTGTCTTGATTCGTGCTGCCCTCCTGGTGCGCGCTGCTGCGCTCCTTCGTGCCGCCCTCCTGGATGTTCTCTTAGCGCTGGCGCACCGTCCGCAATGCGCTGAATCCCAGCCAGATCGAAGCGCTGCTCGACCAGCTGAGCCAGCCGCTCGACGGCGCCTGGCGAAATGCCGCCTTCGGCCGCCGGCACCAGGCCGAGGTGCCTCTCAGGGACCGCAAGCTCGGGATCGGCTGGCAGAGATCCAACAATCGGTAAGCCGGTCGTCGCCGTGATCGCCGCTCCCGTCGACTGCGCGTGCCCGTCGCTGCCGACTCGATTGAGCACTACGCCCGCCAGTTGCACGCTCGGTTGCATCTGCTGACAGCCGAGCACCAGCGCTGCCGCCGTGCCGCTCATGGCCGCGACATCCAGGACCAGGATCACCGGACACTGGAGCGTGCGCGCCAGCATCGCCGTGCTGCCCTCCTGGCTCGCGCCGATGCCGTCGAACAGGCCCATCACACCTTCGATGACCGCGACATCCGCGCGCCGCAGCCCGCGCCGCAACACGGCCTGCAGCGCCGCGTCGTCGAGCAGCCATACGTCCAGGTTCCGCGAGGGCCGCCCCGCCGCCTGCGCGTGCAGACCAGGGTCGATGTAATCCGGGCCCGCCTTGAACGGCGCCACCCGAACGCCGCGACGAGCAAGAGCGGCCAGCAGGCCGACGGTGACCGTCGTTTTGCCGACGGAGGAGTGGGTGCCCGCGATCAGCACACGCCCGCTCATGCGGCATTCCGCTTGCCGGCCATCAGAACGTGCCGCTCATTTGCCGTTCCGCCTGACCGCCATCAGAGCGCGCCGCTCATTTGCCGTTCCGCTTGCCGCTTGCCGGCCATCAGTGCGCGCTCATGCTCGGTCCAGCTTGCGCGCCTGCCCGTTGGGCACAACCGCCACGAGTGGCACACCGTGCGTTGGGTGCGCCGCCAGTGCAACCGCCTGGTGAAACGCCTCGCGCAAACCCACCTCTGTAAACACCTGCTCGGGCGTCCCCTGGCGCGCAACGCGCCCGTCTTGCAACAGCACAACGTGATCGCAGTACAGCGCCGCGAGCTGAAGGTCGTGCAGGGCGGCCACCACGCCCAGATCCTCGTCGCGGGCCATTTGGCGCACCACCTCCAGCGCGGCCACCTGGTAGCGCAGGTCCAAGTTGGCCGTCGGCTCATCGAGCAACAACAGTCGAGGCTCCTGCGCCAGCGCTCGGGCGAGGACCACTCGCTGCCGCTCACCACCTGAAAGCTCGTCCGCGAAGCGTCTTTCAAAGTCGCGCGCGCCGGTGATCTCGAGCGCCCAGTCGACGATTTCGCGATCCCGCCGCGTGGCGCCGCGAAGTAAGCGCATGTGTGGCGTCCGCCCCAGTTCGACCACCTCGCGCGAGGTCACGCCAAACGGAGTGCTCGTTTCCTGGGGCACGACCGCGATCTGACGCGCGACCTCGCGCGGTGACAGCCGGTCGATAGGGCGACCCTGCAGCCGCACGGCCCCGACGCGCGCGCGCAACACGCCACTGATGACGCGCAGCAGCGTGCTCTTGCCTGCCCCGTTCGCCCCGACCAGCGCGACCATCTGGCGCGCTTCGACTCGCAGCGACACGTCCCGAACGACGTCGGTTGCGCCACCGTATCCGGCAGTCACCGACGTGAGCTCGAGCAGGCTCGGCTCGTTCACACCCGATAACTCCGCCGCTCGCGCCGCAGCAGCCACAAGAACATCGGTCCACCCACGAACGCCGTCAGGATCCCGACGGGCACCTCGGTCGGGGGTAACAGCGCGCGCGCCAGCAAGTCGGCCAGGACCAGGAAGGTGGCCCCCACGAGCACGGCCGCAAGCAACAGCCGCCGATGTGTCGGCCCCACCACCAGCCGTGTCACGTGCGGCGCGAACAAACCGACGAACCCGATCAACCCGCCGACGGCGACGGCCGCTCCCGTGAGGAGCGACCCCAGGATGATGATGATGCGCTTGTCGCGTTCGACGGCGACGCCGAGCTGTTGGGCGGCCTCTTCACCGAGTCCGAGCGCATCGAGACTCTGGCCGAGTGCCCAGGCGCCCGCGAGTGCCACCAGGACCAGCGGCGCGACGAGCTCGAGCTGACTCCATTGAGTGACCGAGATCCCGCCCAGCAGCCACGAGTACACGCGCGGCAGATTGAGCTGCAACCGATCGTTCAGGATCAGCATGAACGAGACCGCATAGCCCATGATCGAGCTGATCGCGAAGCCCGCCAGGAGCAAGTTGACGATCGGCGCGCGCCCGCCGACCCGCGCCAGGCTGTAGACGATCACCATCGCGACCATTGCGCCCAGGAACGCAAGCACCGGCACGGGACTGAATCCAAGCACGTTGAAGCTGAGCGACAGCAGGAACCCGGCCGCCGCGCCCAGCGCAGCCCCGCCCGAAACACCGAGGGCATACGGATCCGCGAGAGGGTTGCGCAACAGCCCCTGAAAGAGGACGCCCGCACCGGCGAGAGCGCCGCCGACGAGGGCTGCGCCGATCACACGCGGCAGGCGAATCTGGAAAAGGATGGCTTCGTCCTGCGGCCGCCAGGTGACCGCGAAGTGTGGGCCGAGGACGCGATTGAGCGTCATGTCGAGCAGGGCATCGAATCGCAAATCGACGGCGCCGAAGGCGACGGCCAACAGAATCGAGGTGCTCAGGGCGCACACGAGCAGGGGTGCGACGAGCCACATGGACGGCCGCCCACGCGGCCGCGGCCCACGTGACGCTTTCTCGTCCTCGCGTGACGCTTCTTCGTCCTGGCGTGACGCTTTTTGGTCCTGGCGTGACGCTTTTTCGAGTTCACGTGACGCTTTTTGCTCTCGGCGTGACGCTTTTTGGTCTGTACGTGACGCTTGTTCGTCGGCGGGTGCCACATCGCGTGACGGCTGGCCTTCGCGTGACGCCCCTTGCTCTTCACGTGACGCTTTTTCGTTTTCGCGTGACGCCCCACGTGACGCTTCGCGTGACGCCTCGGGCTCAGACTGGGCAGGGCGGCGGGTGGGGGTGGTGGGCCCAGACGACGGCGGCGGCGCGTGCGGGTTCATCACTGCTCCTGCACCACCCCGTCCTGCGTCAGTGTCCATCGGCCAGCGGCACTCACGAACGACGGCGTATTGTCGGAGTGTCGATAGATGGCCAGCCCCTTGGTCGTCTGCTGGTAGGTATCCCCGCTGCCGACCTCGGCGTGCGCGCATTCCGTCGGCTCACCCATCTCCGTCCCGAGCGAATCGGCCAATACCTGGAAGCCAAAACTGAACGCCGGCGCCTGCCCGGGCGCACAGTACGGTAGCTGCCCGTTGATCGGCGCCAGGCGCGGGCCGCCCGACGCGGTGAAACGATCCGGGTGGATCAGATACGCCAGCCCCTCGAGCCCGTCGACCAGGCGCGGCCCCGGCGACGAGAGCAATTGCTCCTGGACGGCGTAGATTTCGCCGTTCTGGACAGCCGTCGTCTGGTCCCAGCCAGGCCGAGCCGCGACCATGGCCGGCGTCTGGGGATCGAATGGCGAGTACGAGTCTGCCAGCACGATCAGTTCTGGATCGCGCGCGACCACACTCTCTGACCCGACCTGTCCGAAGTCGCCAGGCAGGTCGCCGAACACGTTCGAGCCGCCCGCGAGGTCGACGAGCTGCCCGTAGTATCCGTTCGGCCCAGCCACATACGGTCGCGTGGGGTCAGTCCCGTCGATCTCGAGGTACACGCGCGGCCGTTCCGCGCCCGCAAGGCTCTGCACGACAGCGTCGCGCCGCGCGCGCATGTCGCCCGCGATCCGCTGCCCGGCGTCGGGTGCGCCGAGCACCCGGCCTAGCATTTCAATATCGCCGGCTGTCGCGTCGAAGTCCTTTGGGAAAAGCTTCAAGACGGGGATCCCTTGCTGGCGCAATTGATTCAGCACGTCGTCGGAGTCGACCAGGGAGAGCACGAGGTCGGGTTTGAGCGAGACGACCGTTTCAACTGAGACCGTCGGGTAGGTCGTGAGCCGAGTGCCGACCTGCTGCGCCTCGGCCGGGTAGTTGGAATACGAGTCGACCGCCACGACTCGACCGCCGGCGCCCAGCGCAAACACCGTCTCCGTATGCCCAGGATTCAAACTGACGATCCGCTGCGGAGGCCCGCTGAACGTGGTCTGGACACCTGAGTCATCCGTGACGCTGAGCGGCCACTGCTGCTGGGCCCGCGCACTTGCAGCGGAAAACATGGTCGACAGTACCAGCGCGAGCGCTGTGATGATCCGAACTGGCATCCCGGCTTGACCTCCTCGGGTCGATTGATGCTGCCGTGCGCTTCGTCGGATCGGATGCCGTGTCTGTGACGGATCGGATGCCCGGCTGACCTCTCGCTCGGAGGCGCGCGGTGCGGCGCGGGCGGCGGGCATTCTGGCTCGTCAATCGCACGCGCACGCTCGATTGACACACAGCTGCGGGACAGCGCCGGTCTCGCACCGGACTTCCCCCATCCGTCGCGCGTTTTAGGAAGACCCTGCAGTATAGGCGCGGGCTCGCAGGACGTGCTCCTAACGGTCCCGCGAGCAGCGACCTACACTCCTGCCAACCGCGTGCGGATTGTGTCCTTACTCCCGTCAGCCACCGAGATCGTGTGCGCGCTCGGCCTTGCCGATCAGCTCGTTGGCGTCTCCGCTGATTCGGACTGGCCTCCCGAGGTCGTGCGGCGTCTGCCGGTGCTCAACACGGTCTCCATCAACGCCGACGAGATGTCCAGCGCCGAGATCGACGCTGCGGCCAACACCGGACACACCGGCGCGAGCCTGTATCACGTCGACACCAGCTTGCTCGGTGATCTGCGCCCCGATCTGATCCTCACCCAGGAGGTCTGCGAGGTGTGCGCGGTCTCACGTCGCGACGTCGAGCTGGCAACCCGCACGCTCGGCTACACGCCGACGGTGCTGTCACTGAGCCCGGTCACGCTGGACCAGGTCATCGACGACGTCGAGCTCCTCGGACGCACGACCAGTTCCAATGGGACCGAGGTCGCGCAACGCCTGCGGGCACGCATCGAAGCTGTCCGCGGGCGCGCGCGAACCCTCGAACGTCCGCGAGTGTTCTGCATGGAGTGGCTCGATCCGCCCTGGACGGCGGGCCATTGGATCCCTGAAATGGTCGACCTGGCCGGCGGCCGCGACGAGCTCGGCACGCCCGCTGGTCCATCGCGCCGCATTACGTGGCCCGACGTAGTGGACTACGCGCCCGAGGTGATCGTGCTTATGCCCTGCAGCCTGTCGCTGGAGCGCATCGCGGACGAGTTCGCGCTCGTGCAGAGGCTGCCGGATTGGTCAATGCTGCCAGCCGTAGACACGCGGCGCGTCTTCGCGGGCAACACCCAGCTGTTCAGCCGCTCTGGACCGCGATTGGTCGATGGGCTGGAGACACTCGCCCGCATGCTGCACCCGGACGTCTTTTCGGAGGCGCTGCCGCTCGGCAATGCGCTGAAGCTGAGGGACGATGGCCGACGCCTCGACCCCTACCAGTAACGCCGAACGCGCCAAGCGTCACGGCCTGACCATCGTCTACACCGGCGACGGCAAGGGCAAAACGACGGCCGCCGTCGGCCTGGCCGTGCGCGCCGCGGGCAATCACATGCGCGTGTTTTTCCTGCAGTTCATCAAAGGCCAGTGGAAGAGCGGCGAGCGAGAAATTCTGCGCAGCTTGCCCGGAGTCGACCTGGAGGTGACAGGTCGCGGGTTCACAATCGACGGCCTGCGTGACGAGCGCATCCCTATGGACGACCACGCCGCGGCCGCCGCGCTGGGTTTTCTCCGCGCCCGCGAGGTCGTGCTGTCTGGCGACTATGACCTCGTCGTGCTGGATGAAATCCTCGGCGCCATCAGCGCGGAGCTTGTCGCACTGGACGCCGTCGTCGAACTGGTACGTGCGAAGCCGATCCATGTCCACCTCGTGCTGACGGGGCGTGGCGCGCCGCCCGCGCTGGTCGAGGTCGCGGACCTGGTGTCCGAAGTCCTGCCAGTCAAGCATCCGTTCGAACGAGGTATCAAAGCCCAGCGCGGAGTCGAATTCTGACCGCGCCCGTCCTGATGGTGCAGGGCACCGCCTCTTCAGCTGGCAAGAGCACGCTGGTGGCGGGTTTGTGCCGACTGTTCGCACGCCGTGGGGTGCGCGTCGCGCCCTTCAAGGCTCAGAACATGTCGAACAACGCCGCCGTCTGCCGTGACGGTGAAGAGATCGGTCGCGCTCAGTACGCGCAGGCCGTCGCCGCGTGCATCGAACCGACGGTGGATATGAACCCGGTGCTGTTGAAACCACAGCCGGACGGCTGCCAGGTCGTCGTACACGGCCGCGCATGCGGCGTCGCCACCGCGGAGCAGTACTTCGGCGGCCGCTCGCTCGACCTGTGGCCGTCGGTGACCCAATCGCTCGACCGCTTGCGCGCGAGCTACGAGCTGGTGATTGCCGAAGGCGCCGGAAGTCCGGCGGAAATCAACCTCCGCAGCCGCGACATCGTCAACATGCGCGTCGCGCTCTATGCACAAGCAGTCGTGCTGGTCGTGGCGGACATCGACCGTGGCGGAGCGTTCGCGTCGCTGCTTGGGACGTGGTCTTTCCTGGAGCCCGCCGAGCGTGCCCTGGTGCGCGGCTTCGTCCTGAACAAGTTCCGCGGCGACCCTGGCTTGTTGGAGCCAGCGCCGTCGCTGTTGCACGAGCGAACTGGCGTGCCGGTCGTCGGAGTGGTCCCGTTCGTGGACGACCTGCAACTGCCGGACGAAGACGCCGCCTCACTACTCGACCGTCGCCCGTACAGCGCGGAGGTCGAGATTGCGGTGGTGCGACTGCCTCACATCGCGAACTTCGACGAATTCACGCCGCTTGCTGGCGAGCATGCCGTGCACGTTCGCTACGTCACTTCAGCAGATGAGCTTCGCGCCCCCGATCTGCTGATTCTGCCCGGCACGAAAGCCACCATCCCGGATCTGCTATGGCTACGCGAGCGCGGGCTGGCCGATCGGATCACCTGGCTGGCTGCGCATGACACACCTGTGCTCGGCGTCTGCGGTGGGTACCAGATGCTGGGCCGTCGTGTGTCGGACCCGCTGCACGTCGAGTCGCGCGTTGCTTGCGCGGAAGGCCTCGGCCTGCTGCCCATCTCGACCGAGCTGCTGGCTTCCAAGAGGCTGGCCCGCGTTCACGGGACGGTTGCCGCCAATGGTCCGGGCGTCTGGTCGGCGCTTTCGGGGCTTCCGTTCGAGGGCTACGAAATCCACAACGGCGCGACCACGGGCGCCACACGCGAGTCCGCCGAGCTCGCTGTTGGCGCTGATGGAGTCGTCGCCGGTACCTACGTGCATGGTCTTCTGGAGAGCGCCGCCGTGCGGGATGCGCTCGTCCATGCACTGGCGGCCCGCCGCGGCTTCGACTGGCGGCCAGAGCGCGCTGACACCGACCCGTACGATCGAATCGCACACGTGCTGGAAGTGTCGCTCGACCTGAGCTGGGCCCGCTCTGTGCGTTCCGACGGATAGACGATCGCGCGCGCCGACCGGCACCGGCGGTGCTCAGTCTGCTGCGCTGGTGATCGCCGCGCGCGTTCGCGCGTACACGTGGAGCGTGGCTGCGCCCACCTGCTCGACTAATGTGAGCTGCACGTCGCGTTCGGCGCCTGCGGGTTCGAACAAACGCGTGCCACTGCCCAGGATGATTGGAAACACAATCAGCCGAAATTCGTCGACCAGATCGCGTTCGATCAAGCGATGCACCAGGCTCGTGCTCCCGACGACGACAAGCTCTGCTGGATCGAGAGCGCGCAAGTGCTCGATGGCGTGGAGCGCGTCACCTTCGAGCAACGTCGAATTGCTCCAGGCAGAGAGATCGCCCAAGGTTTGCGAGGCGACGAGC
>JAFAPL010000504.1 GCA_019247135.1 Chloroflexota bacterium
GCAGCGCTCAATCAGCCAACGGAATTGACCAGCATCAAGGTTCCACCACGCAGGCGCGTGTTCGACCCCGGAGAGCAGGTTAATGACCGCATCGGCAAGGCTGCTAATCCCTGAGTACCCCCCATGAGCGAGGGCCAGCGAACAATACCACGGTGCGCTCGCTGTGAGTCACGAGCAAACTGCCGCTGCTGGAATCCAGTTCGAGACGGATCGTGACGCTGGACGTGGTCTCACCCGGGTATTGTCCCTGATGGTCGCTTGCCCGAGGCCGACCTCGGCTTATGTCAAGAATTGACGTTCGCCGTTGCAGGAGTCAGGTCACTTCGGGTAAACGCCCCACCGCTGACCTGCTGCCGCTCAGGACCACCCTCACCGCGACCGGGGCACCAGGGACTCGCCCAGTCTGGCGATCTGCTCCGCGGTCGGGAACACGCGCGCTCGGTACCGCGGCGGCCAGCAGGTCTGCGGTTCCAGCAACTCCGATGCCCCTCGCGATTCGCAGCGTCTGCGATGCCTGGTCATAATCCACGTCGACCGGTCGCGCGAGCCCCGCGTTGACAATTGCCGCCTTGATCTGCGCGGCGAAGTCATCCAGCGATAAGGGGCCGTCGCGGTCCTCGAGGTCGGACATTGGGCGAAGCGTAGCACCAGGTCTTCGTGAAACACGAGTGGAGCGATGCGCCACTCGGTTGGATCGCCTCCGCAACCTTGGCCCGAACCCGCGTGCAGGTCGGCGGACCGATGGCTTCCGGACGGAGGTACCGCAACTGGTCGCAACAGGACGAAGCTCGGAGGCTGAACCAGAGCAGCCACGTCGGCCAGGTGTCGGCGTCCGGCTCAATTGGCGCGCTGCGCGGCGTCGCGGACGCGAGTGGCAGTGGACTCGCGATCACGCTGACGAGTGCGAGCGAGACGTAAGCTCCGAGCATAGACCTCTCCGACCTGACACGGTTCTCCCCTTCTTTGATGCGAATCCCACCCGGCTAACGCGTCGCCGGGCTGGTTGGCGCGAAAGCCCGCGATCATCACGGCGAGCGGCACCGTGCCCGAACATCGCATTTGCCAGTTCGCCCACGCTCGAGTTGGCGCCAGACTCGTCGCGCGCGAGCGCTACAGCGCTCGAGGGTCGAGAAAGCTATCACGGGTAGCATCCCGCCCGCCGACGACGACGGCCAAGCCCGCCTCCCGCGCCGGCGGTCCGCGCGAAGCCACTATGGCCCGGCACGTCTTGCCGCGTCGAGCCTTGCGGGAGGCGCGCAGCGCCTGATCGCGAGCCTGCCGCGGCATTCAGCCGCTGCGCGATTCGACCGACCCACTGGCCGCTTGCCTGTGCGATCTGCACTGTCGATCGGCGAGAGGCCTGAAATTGCAGCTTCAAATTGCGAGTCTTTCATGTTCAAGCGACCCCTCGCTGCTCATGCTTGTGAAGTCAATTCGCGTGCGAGATGAAGAGACTCCCATGCCTGGCCGCTGCCAGTGGCACGGTTCCAGTGCTTCGTCTTTCAGTCTGAAGCAGACGACGCGCACGCATATGTTCGACCTTGGTGAATCCCGGAGGGGTTATGACAATCAAAGAACGTGTTGCGGCATTGCCGTCTAGCTTGCGCGGTCGGCTGCTCCGCGCCGACGACGAAGAGTACGAGACCGCCCGACATATCTGGAACGGCATGATCGATCGGCATCCCGATATCGTGATTCGAGCCGCGGGCGCGGCTGACGTCGTCGCGGCCGTCAATTTCGCGCGTGAGGAGAACCTTCTGCTCGCCGTGCGCGCTGGTGGTCACAGCGCCGCCGGCAACGGCGTGAGCGATGGCGGCGTCACGCTCGATCTTTCGCTCATGAAAGGGATCCGAGTGGATCCAGCGCACCGGACCGTGCGTGCGGAAGCAGGCGTCACCTGGGCCGAATTCGACGCCGAGACGCAAGCCTTCGGCCTGGCGACCACAGGCGGCGTCGTGTCAACCACCGGCATCGCGGGGCTGACACTCGGCGGCGGAATTGGCTGGCTCAGCCGAGCCTACGGCCTGAGCGCAGATAACTTGCTTTCCGTTGACATCGTCACGGCCGACGGTG
>JAFAPL010000697.1 GCA_019247135.1 Chloroflexota bacterium
TTCGACCTGGGTAGCATCCAAGCTGACGCTGACGGCCAATTCGCTGTGCAGTCACTCCAGTTCGATGCTCCCGCGGCAGGTTCCTACTGGATCGAAGCGAATGACGGTCCTCCAGACATGCCGCACAAGGACCTCAGAACTCTATCCTCCGTGTACCAGGTAACGACTCATTAGGCATTTGCTGAGATAGCTGTGCGGGTGCAAAACTCCGCGATGATTCAGGCTACTCGCTCGTACACGTGGTGCAGACCGCCGAGCACTGGTCGTGATTGCACTGCCCCCTCGACCGAGCGTAGCACCGGCACCGGCGTCTCGAGGCGTAGTGTGCGATGCGGCCGCTCCAGGTTGTAGTACCGGACAAACTCAACGAGTACCGACCGAAGATGCTGCTCATCGAGAATGATGAGATGATCCAGGCATTCTCGGCGTAGCGTCCCGAGGAACCTTTCAACGATCGCATTCGCGCGAGGGCTTGCTACGGGTGTGACAATGGCATCGATCCCGATCCGTCCGGCCCGCAGGCGGAAGTCGCGACCGTAGACCGCATCATGATCATGGAGCAGGTGCCGAGGCGTCTGGCGCCAAGGCGTCGCCTCGATCAGCTGCCGCCACACCCAGGCCGCGGTCGGGTTCGCGGTGACGTTCACGTGCACCAATTACCGACGATCGTGGGCGATGAATGCCAGGACGTAGAGGGTCTTGAAGGTGAGCGTCTGCACCGTCAGTAAGTCCGCGGCCCATATGTGGCGCGCATGATTGGCCAGGAAGGTGCGCCAGGTCTGGCCTGATGGGCTGGCGGGTCCGCGCCGACGATAGCGCTGGATCGAGCGTTTGGAGACCACCAGCCCAAGTTTCACTAGCTCGCCACGAATCCGCTCGCTGCCCCAGCGAGGGTTGTCTCGCGCTATGGTGGCGATCAGTTCGCGCACCTCGGCGCTGAGCCGTGGACGGCCGATTGGCCCGCGGGAGCGCCAGCGCCAGAAGAGCCGCCAGGCCTGCCGATGCCAACGGATGACGCTCTCCGGTCGGACCACGACCAGATGCTGGCGCCAGCCACGGCGGAGAGCGCGGATCACTACCCAGAACAGCTTGTCGCGGGCACGCAGCCGAGGTCGCTTCCTGGTCGGCCGAGTCAGTATGGCGAGCTGATGGCGCAGCAGGAGGTTTTCGGTGACCAGCGCCTCGCGGTAGCGCACGGTCGCACGGATCAGGCTGAAGAGAAGCAGCAGGTACTCGAGCATCGCCACACATCATGCCGCTCAACGTGCGCAGTCGTCCCGGCGGACTTCTGCACCCTGACAGGTCACCGGCTAATCGTTCAATTCTGAGCAACGGGTGAGCAATCACAACTCAAGCATTGATGCGAGTTACCGATGTTGGACTTGTACAAGACTCAGCTGCGCGTCCTCTGGGACTGGAAGGGTGGACCGTGGGCGCTCATCCGACGGTTCATCATTACCACCGCGGTTGCCGCGATCGCGTTTCTGGCGACCGCCTTTCTGGTGCCAGGCATCCAGCTGCGTAGTTTCGCCGACGCCATTCTGGCGGTGGTCCTGATTGGTGCGTTCAACGCGGTCGTGCGGACGCTCGCGATCGCAATCATCGCGCCAATTTCGGTCCTTCTGACGACGCTCTCGGCGCTGGTTTTTCAAGTGCTTACTTTCCTCCTGGTCGCACAGCTCGTTCCGGGCATCCGCATCGATGGGTTCCTGGCCGCGCTGGCTGGATCCTTTGTGTATGCGATTCTCGATTCGGTCCTGACCTGGATCCTGGCCGTGGACCGGGGCGGCTCCTACTACGGCCAGCTCATCCGCGCGCTGATGCTGAGGCGCGGGGCACCGCGCACTCAGCAGCCGGGCGTCGTCATCGTGCAGATCGATGGTCTGGCGTACCCGATCCTGACTGGCCGGATCCGCGCCGGCTCCGTCAACACGCTGGCCGGCTGGGTGCGTGCGCGCACGCACCGTCTCTCTCGCTGGGAAGCCGTCCTGCCGTCGATGACCTCGGCGAGCCAGGCGGGCATCCTCCACGGCTCGAATGATGGCATTCCTGCGTTCCGCTGGTACGAGCGCGATCGCCAACATTTGATGGCTTCCAACAATCCGGTGGACGCGGCGGAAATAGTACGTCGCATTTCCAATGGCCAGGGGTTGCTATCGAATGACGGCGCGAGTATCTGCAATCTCGTGACAGGCGATGCGACCCGCGCATATCTGACCACCGCGGCACTCAAGGACAGAAAGCAAGGCATCGGCTACAGCAGGTCATTCACTTCATTTTTCTTCAGCCCAACCGGGTACTTGCGCTCGCTCACGTTGTTTCTCGGCGAGGTGTGTAAGGAACTGGTGCAGGCACGCAGAGCACAGCGTGCGGCCGTCTGGCCACGGCTCCACCGTGGCCTCAAGTACGCGGCAATGCGAGCCGCCAGCAACGTCATTCTGCGCGACATGAACGTCTCGCTGATCATCTCCGAGATGTATCGGGGAGCGAACGTTATCTACGCCGACTTCACCGACTACGACGAGATTGCCCACCACTCGGGACCCGAGCGGGTAGAGGCCCTCCAGGCGCTGGATGGGATCGATGTGGCCATCGCGACTATCGAGAAAGCCGCTGCCGAAACGCCGCGACCATACAGATTCGTCGTCCTGTCGGATCACGGCCAGAGCCTCGGCGCAACGTTCAGGCAGCGTTACGGCAAAAGCCTGGGCGAACTGGTGCGCGATCTGATGGGTGGCCGCGCAACCGTGATTCAGGCGGAGACTCGTGCTGAGGGCTCCACGTTCGTGAACTCTATGCTCTCGGAAGTGACGCACAGCTCCGGTATTGGACCGACTGTCGCCCGAGCGGCGCTCGCGAGGCACACCGTCGACGGGGTCGTCGACCTCGATCAGGACGCCCTCCCTCCACCCGCCGCGCCCGATACAATCGCGGTAGTCGGCTCCGGAAATCTGGGGCTCGTCTACTTCACCGGTTACGACCACCGCCTGACGTTCGAGGAGCTCGAGGCGCTCCATCCGCGTCTCGTTGACGCGCTCGCGGCTCATCCAGGTATCGGCATGATGTTGGTGCGCTCGCAGGCACACGGCGCGGTCGTGTTCGGGCCACGTGGCATTCACTTTTTGCATGAGGCTCGCATCGAGGGTGAAGATCCAACCGGTCTGTTCGGACCGCATACCGTCGCGAGCCTTCTGCGCGAGGATGCGATGCCACATGCCCCGGACCTGCTGCTGCTCAGCCAGTACGATCCAGAGCTCGGCGAAGTGGCGGCGTTCGAGGAGCTGATTGGTTCGCACGGCGGCCTTGGCGGGCCGCAGACGGAGCCGTTCATCCTGTATCCGTCAGACTGGCAGCTGGACGAGGAGGTGCCTCTCGGAGCACCAGCGATTTATCGCAACATGCGACGATGGCTGCAATCGATTGACATCGAGCTCGGGCCGGCCGAGCAACGGCCCGCTGTGGGATCGACCTCTAGTGGAGTTGCACAGGCACGCGTACGGTGAGCGTTCTGCCTCGGTTACCCTCATGTTCGCCCTTGTGTTGATTGCGCTGCTGCTCGGCCTCGATAACCTCGCGGCCGCCGCGGCGTTCGGCCTATCGAGTCCACGCTGGAAGACGTGCGCACGCGTGTG
>JAFAPL010000704.1 GCA_019247135.1 Chloroflexota bacterium
CCTTGACCGAGCTCGAGCGCCAGCAGCTCGCTACAGCGCGCACCGCGCGCCTCCAGCCACCCACAACGCACGCGTTGACCGCCTAATATGCCATCGGCCGCATACGACCTACGCACCACACTTTTCCAGCTACACCGAGACGCGATCCGCACGGCCCGCAAAAGCGTCACGCCAAGCGTCGCATGGCGCGCAACAGCGTCACGCGGCGTGCGAAAGCGTCACGTGAGGCGTCACGCGGGGCGGGATGCCTCTATCCGAGAGCCCAGCGCTCAGTGGTACTGGCCGGTGGCGAAGATGTACGCGAGTTTTTGCAGCTCGGTGAACGTCAGCCGCCGCGTTTCAGCTTGCTGCCACCACGACAGCTTGCGCCACTGGCTGTCAGGCGCGGAATGGACCATCAGGTGGATCCCGCTGCCGGCGTAGGCGGCGTCGAAGGTCAGCTTGGCTCGCCGCGCGTGGTAGGGCGACGTCACGAGAATGGCACTCTCGAGGCCGTGCTCCTCCAGCACCTGGCGGGTATAGACGGCATTGCCCCAGGTGTCTTCACCCTGGGGCTCTTCCAGAATAGCCGAGGCGGGGATGCCTTCCTGGACGGCCAGGTCGTGCATCACATCGGCGTTGCTGGTGCCGTTGTCATACGCGGCACCCGAGAAGACGAGGTAATGACCGTAGCCGTGCTCGTACAGGTTGACGCCTTCCTGGAAGCGGGCCATCTGCTCGTCGCCGCTGATCACGACGATCGCGTCACTCGCGGTGAGGGGTGGCTGCGGGGTGTCAAGGAAGAGGCCAGGCCCGAGGAGAGCGGCGCCGACCAGAATGAGGCCGGTCGCCGCCAGGCGGGCGAGCCACGCGAGCCACCTCACGCCGCGCGAGGAGACGCGCGCCGCGGGCCGCGCGCTCGTCCGACGCGTGGGGCGCGAGACTGGTGGTCGTGTCCGAACACCCTGCATTGGCAGCGCTGCGATTTTCGCACACGCTCACTGGCCGGCCGGAGACTTCCAGCATCTCAGTCTTGCAGCGTGAGGCCAAGCCCGACGGCGAGCTCACGCAGCGCTATGCTCGGCCGAAGCTTCGAGTCTCTCCGTCTTGCAGCGTCAGGCTGAAGTACGACGGCGAGCTCACGCAGCGCTATGCCCGGCCGAAGCTTCGAGTCTCTCAGTCTTGCAGCGTGAGGCCGAGCACACGGGCGAGATCGCGCAAGGTTGTACCCGCCGTCGATTGCAGGCTTTCCAGGGCACGTGCCGTGTGCAGGTCGTCATCCAGCGCGGCCGCGAAGGCGTCTGAGGAGCCGCTGGCGGGTGCGCGGCCCGCTCGCGCGAGTGCCCGCGCGAACTCGGCGGCGCTGTCCAGCTCAGCGGGCGACCACTCCCATACCTCGCGGTAATGGTGCCGCAGCAGATAAACCCGCAGAGCGTCGGCCGAATATCGCTCGAGCAGATCGCGCAAGAACACCATATTGCCCAGGCTTTTGCTCATCTTCGCGCCGTCCATACACACCATCGCAGCATGCATCCAGAGGCGCACGAACGGGCGCAGGCCGGTGAACCGCTCGCTCTGAGCGATCTCGCTTTCGTGATGCGGGAAGCGCAGGTCGGCGCCCCCACCGTGAATGGTGAGCCGTGGGCCGAAGTGCTGGTAGCACAGAGCGGAACACTCGATGTGCCAGCCCGGTCGGCCCGCGCCCCACGGACTCGGCCAGAACGGCTCGTCTGACTCACCGCTCCAACCTTTCCAGAGCGCGAAATCGAGCGGGTCTTCTTTGCGCGGATCGTCGAGGTCGGCGTCGTCCTGTTGACTGGCGATCTCGAGCATCTGCTCACGGCTCAACTTCGAGAGCTCGCCGTAGGTCGGCGCCGAGCGGACGCGAAAAAAGACGCTGCTGCCGTCCGCGGGATACGCCGCCTCGAGTGCGACCAGTCTCTCGATCATCTCCACCATCGTCGGAATCGCCGACGTGGCGCGCACCAGGTGAGTCGGCGAGGCGACATTCAAGCGCCGCATATCGGCCTGGTACTGCTCAGACTGCTGGTCGCCGAGGCGCTTCCAGTTGACGCCTTCGCGGCGCGCGCGGGCAAGGATCGAGTCGTCGATGTCGGTGATGTTCTGGACGTAACGAACGTCGCGCCCGCGCCAGCGCAGCGCACGGACCAGTGTGTCGAACTGAACGAAGGTGAATGCGTGACCGAGGTGCGTCGTGTCGTAGGGCGTGACGCCGCACACGTACAGACTGACGGGACCGGGCGCCAGTGGCTGCGTGAACTCTGAGAGTGTGTCGAAGAGCTTCAAACACATGGCCCGCGACGCGCGGCCAAGGGCGGGAGAAACGGCGCCTTCACGTACGGCTGAGCTTACAATCCGAACGTGTTGACCTTCCGCGCGGGCAATGCGGAGC
>JAFAPL010000723.1 GCA_019247135.1 Chloroflexota bacterium
AGAACGGTACGGCAGAGAACAGGATCGGCAATGTATCTGGGAAGAACGTGTGCAGCACGGCCCAGATGCTGATGGCGGACTCGGCCCACATGAACAGGACGGCGGCGGCGATCAAGCGCTTGCCTCGAATGCGCAGGCGGCCGGCCAGGGCGGCAAACAGCACGCCGAGTCCGATCGAAAACATCAGATGTATAGCCACCCCGAGCGCAGTCGAGAGAGGCTCGAACGCGGGCGTCGGCGCGCTCGCTCCAATCACTTGCGGAATGGACTGCGGAAAACTCCACGGACTGCCGGTGAACGCACCGACGACGATCTCGAAACCGAGAAACGCCATTCCCGCGCCCAGCCCCGGCCAGATCAGGCGCCGAATGTCCGAAGCAACGTACGCGCTCCTGAAAACTGCTGTGTTGTTCATGTCCGCAGCGTAGTTGCGGATTGTTACCCCGGACGTCAGCCGGCCGAATGGTTCCAGCTAGTGCTGTCGAATGATTGTTCCCGCGGCCGTCATCCTTCAGAACGAGTCAGACCACGACCGTCGCTGTCGCCACACCACACAGGGCGCCATCCTGGTTGTGCGCGGCAAGCTCGCATTCGCGCCGGCGATCCTCAACCGCGTGGCTGGAACCACTGATCGTGATGTCGTATCCAGCGCGGCTCGGTCGAATTCCCTCGTACTCGAGCCGGGCGCCGGGCTGGAGAAGTGCGCCGGGTCCAAACGTCCGTTCGATGCTTTCCGAGCAGTAGGCGGCGGTCGCCACGCCCATGTTCACCGTGCCGCCGAAAATGGTGCGGCGCGCGAAATCGAGGTCGCTGTGCAGACTGTGGTGGCTGAGTCGTGGCCGAACACGCGTCAGCTCGCCGTACTGATCGATCGCTTCCTGCGTCTCCATCTTATTAACGGTGACCAGTGACGCGCGATCGCGAAGCGACGGAGCCGCGTCGGTCTGCGATTTGCCATTTCCGCTGTCTCCCCTGGATGCCTCACGCGCGGCGCCCTGGCGCCAGATGATCGTGTAGTCATATTCCGCGACGCTGTCGCCGGTAGCCGTATGTGCGCTCACATGCCACGTCATGAACTGATTGCCACGCCGCTCGTACTTGTCGTCCAGCCGAATCACCGACACGATCTCGTCGCCAGGTCGAACCGGACGCTGGAACAAGACCTCAGCCTTCGCATAGGGCGTCGCCCGATCGGCTTTCTCCTCCGGCGATGCGTACCCGCGCGCATGCATCACCTCATTTCGTCGAGCCGGCGCGCACATGAATATGAAGGTAGGGGGCGCGATGATACCGCCGAAGGGCCCGCGACGTGCAGCCTCCGGGTCCAGATAGAGAGGATTGTCGTTGCGGACTGCCCTGCAATACCGCGCGATGCTTTCCTGGGTCACCGCAAACGAGAAGGGCGGCGCCATGTCGCCGACCCTGGCGGCCTCCCATTCGTACAGGGGCATCTCGTCGATCTGTTCCGGCGTGAGTGGCTCGGCGACCGTGGCGCTGGCGACGTAAATCTCACACATTCCTCGACCTCCCATAAGACGTTGGCAGCGTCTGCCAACCAACTCGTTCCGAAATACGCGTCGCGGCCTCGAGGGTCAGCCGTGTGATCCGTTTGCGGTCCTCACGCTGGACCAGGTGAAACGGAAACACAAGGCTGATCGCCGCCACCGGGACGCCATTAGGATTCCGTACGGCGGCCGCGACAGCCCCGACGCCGAGTACGGATTCCTGATTGCTGAACGCGACGCCGGTGCGTCGAATCTGTGCCAGCTCGCCTTCCAGCGTGTCGCGCGAGCCAATGCTGAAGGGTGTGAGTCTCGTCATCGGAGCCCTGGTCAGGATCCATTCAAGCTCGCGGTCGGGCATGTTCGCCAGCAGCACTTTGCCAACGGCCGACGTGTGATAAGGCCGACGCCGACCTGGTTGCACGGTGACGCGGATCATCCCTGGCATGGGACTCTCGACCGCCAGCACGTACATGCATTCCAGACCCGCCGGAATTGCCAGCGCACACGTTTGTTCGGCCGCCGCGGCAAGGTCCTGCATCGCCCGTAAGGCAACACGCTCGAAGATCAGCCGCGGCTCGTACACGCTGCCGATCGCGAAGACCTCCGGGCCGACGGTGTACGTTTTGTTCGTCTCGTCCTGGACCAGGAAGCCCTCGGAGGCCATGGTGGTCATGAGTCGCGCCACCACGCTCTTGTGGAGGCCGCTACGCCTGGACAGGTCGGCGACCGACCACTGCGTGCGCTCCGGAGTGAAGGACGTCAGCAACTGGAGCGCGCGGCGAACGGATTGGACGGAATCCTGGGTCGCCATTGACAGCGGGAAGCGTACGTCGATACCCTCCGTTTTCGCAACGCCGTCTCGCTATACGAAACGTATGGGCGGGGGAGGGAGAACACGCAAATGACACACCCCGGCTCGGCTGAACGTCTGCCTCGACGGTTTCTGCTCCGCCGTGCGCTCGGCCTCAGTCTCGGCGTGGCTGCGTTGCTCGAAGCCTGCAGCACTCCAGCCCCGAGTGCACCCGCGTCGGCGACAACTGCGCCGGCCGCGGCGCCCACGACCGGCGCAACCCCGGCGAGCGCAGCGGCCGCGAGCAACGCGAGCAACGCGAGCAGCGGCACGCCAAAGCGCGGCGGCACCCTGCGCGCCGTCGTGGTCAATGACTGGACCACGATGTGGCCGGTTCTTGCGACCGGTCCCGCCCCATCGGCTTGCTATGACTGGTTGGTCCGCTGGCGCAAAGATGCCAACGGCGAGTGGGGTCCGACTCCGGGTCTCGCATTGTCCTGGGACCTAGGCGACGATAGCGCCACGTTCAAACTCCGCCAG
>JAFAPL010000871.1 GCA_019247135.1 Chloroflexota bacterium
GCGCCGCCAGCAAGAGCCCGCGGTCGTCATCGGCCTGCGCGGCGTTCGCGCGCTGCACGGTATCGAAGCTGGGGAGGGCTTTCTCAGGGTTGGGCCGACGACCACGCTCCACGAGATCGCCACGCATCCAGTCGTGCAAGGCCAGTACCCCGCGCTGGCGCACGCGGCAAAGCTGGTGTCGACGCCACACCTGCGCCGCATGGGCACGCTCGGCGGCAACCTTTGCCTCGACACTCGCTGCACCTACTACGACCAGAGCTATCACTGGCGCAAAAGCGTCGACTTCTGCAAAAAGAAGGACGGCGACATTTGCTGGGTCGCGCCGGGCAGCCCGCGGTGTTGGGCCGTCTCGAGCTCAGACACGGCGCCCGTGGCGGTCGCGCTGCAGGCTCGCCTGCGTCTGGTCAGCGCCCACGGAGAGCGGACCATCGACGCCGGCGAGTTCTTCCGAGACGACGGCATCTTCTACCTGAGCCGCAAGCCCGACGAGATCCTGACGGGAATAGAGCTGCCAGCGCTGGATGGCTGGCGCATGGCCTATCAGAAACTGCGGCGTCGGGGTTCGTTCGACTTTCCGATTCTCGGGGTCGCGGCGGCGGTGCACATGCAGGACGGGCTCGTTCGAGATGCGCGGCTGGTCCTGGGGGCTGTTGGTTCCTCCCCGGTCGACGAGACAGCGCACGCGCAGGTGCTCGTTGGTACCCGCCCCACGCGTGAGACAATTGCGGAAGTCGCCGCAAATGCCTACAAAGGCGCCCGCCCGCTGGACAATACTGATCTGAACTACGCATGGCGCAAGAAAATGACGCGCGTCTACGTGGAGCGCGCACTGACTCAGGTCTGCAATCTGGAGCCCGCGTGAGCGTGCACTGCCCGTTCTGCGACGTGGGCGATGCGCAGCTCATCTCACTCTTTGGATCGCAACTGTTGCTGAGTCAGTACCGCTGTCGTGCATGTGGGACATACTTCGAGGGGCTGCGCGACGAGGAGGTCGATCATGGCCGTCGAGCTGAAGACTGAACAAGCCACGCTCCAGCGCATCAAGACCGGCAAACTGGTCGAGGGCCTCGAGCACATGTCGCCCACCTATCTGGAGGGCATCAAGCGCATCCTGACCGTGTCGGCGGACACCGAGCTGATCAGTGCGCCGGCCTATTTTCGGGCCGCCCAGGACGCCCCGAGCCTGAACGCGTTCGGGACCGCGATCAGCATCGTCCAGGACGAGCTGGCGCATGCACACATCGCGTATCGGCTCCTGGAAGACCTCGGCGTCGACAAGGATTGGCTGATTTACCAGCGCCCGGCCGGGCAGTGGAAATACCCCTACGCGTTCGATGTGCCGCTGGATAGCTGGTACGAGCTGGTCGTCGCCAACGCGTTCTATGACCAGGCCGGCTACGAATTGCTGAGCGACGTCTATCACTCGACGACGTTCGGACCCTGGAAACGCGCGCTGGCGAAAGTCGATAAGGAAGAGACGTTTCATCTGCGGCATGGGCAACAGTGGATCAAACGCCTGGCGCCGAATCCGGTCGAACGCGCCAGGCTCCAGCGTGCGGTCGACTGGATGTTCATGTTGACCGTTGAGTGGTTCGGGCTGCCGGATACAGAAAAGCGGCACACCGAACAGCTGGATTACGGATTCAAGGGCCGCAGCAATGACGAGCTGCGCCAGGCGTGGATGACCAAGGTCGTGCCGTTCTGTGAAGAAGTCGGACTGAACGTGCCAGCGCATCGCGAGGGTGATCGGTACGTCATCGACGTGCCGTTCCCGGCCCGCTTCGACGCCTCGGAGAAACGCTGGCTGCTCGAAGAAGGACAGATTGGCTGGGACGAAGTCCTGAAGCGCTGGAAAGGTCGCGGACCGATGAACGAGGAGTACGTCGGGTCGCTCCAGCGCGGCTGGAGTGCCTAGGTGAACGACCAGCTTGCACGCTTGTGGCGTGCCCTGGAGGACGTCGAAGATCCGGAGATTCCGGTGTCGGTGGTCGACATGGGGCTGATCGTGGACCTCGGGTTTGACCCTGACGCGCACGCGGCGCGACTGAAGATCACGTACACCGCCATGGGCTGCCCCGCCATGGAGATGATTCAGGACGACATTCGTGCGCGGTTGCTGCTTGAGCAGGGCGTTGAGCGCGTCGATATCGAAGTTGTGTGGGATCCGGTCTGGTCGCGTAAACGGCTGAGCGACAACGCACGAGCAACGATGCGGGAACTGGGGATCGGCGTATGAAGCGTCCGGTCTGGATCGTCCTCGCGAGAAGAAAATACGAGGAGCCGCTGTACCAGGTCGGCACCGTGACGGCCGACGACGAGCACATGGCCGAGCTCTTCGCGCGAAGCATTTACGACGAGCACCCGTGGATCGAGATGGTGGTCGCTCCGCGTGACGCGGTTCGCACCGTGATCGCGGCGTGAGCGAGGAGCCCAGCCCGCCCGCGCCGGCAATTTTCGAGGCGGCGACAGATGCCGAAGCGACGGCGCGCGCGGTCGCCGCGGCCGCGCCGTCGGCGCCCGAACGGGTCGAGACGGGGGCGGTCGATCCTGCCATACGCGCCCCCGTGGCCGCGCTGCTGAGCTCGCTCGCGGACAACAAATACATGCTCGGGCGGCGGTACGCGGAGTGGTGCACGGGTGCGCCCATGCTCGAGTCAGCGGTCGCGGCGGCGGCAATGGCGCAGGACGAACTGGGACATGCGCGCTCGTTCTACCCATTGCTGCGCGGCTTCGGGGCTGACGGGCAGATGGAGGAGCGCGGCTGGCAAGCCCGTCCTACCTCGGCCATGGCCTGTCTGGATGCAGCCTTCGGTGACTGGAAGGACTTCATCGCGGCCAACGTCGTGGTCGATACTGCCCTGACCACGCTGCTCGCGGCGGCGACGGAGTCGAGCTACGAGCCGCTTCGGCAGCGCGCGCGCAAGATCGTGCAGGAGGAGGGGCCGCACTGGGTGCATGGGAGCGGATGGCTGCGCCGCCTGGCGGGCTCCACCGAGATGATCGTTGCCCTCGAACGCGTATGGGACGATGCGTTCACGTGGTTTGGCAGGTCTGACGATGGCGTGCTGAGCGCGTTGGTTGAGCACGGCGTTGTCGCGCTGCTTCCTGATGACTTGCGAGCACAGCTTCAGAATCGATTGCAGCCGGTGCTCGAGAAGGCAGGACTCGCCGAAGGGCTCGCCGAGCCGCTGCTCCACCGAGAGCTGCCGTGGTCTCGGTGGGACGCCTCGGTGCGTCGCCTCCAGACTGGCGCCTGACGGAGGGAGCGACAGCCGCGTGCGTGTACGCTTAGCCACAGGATGCTCGGTGCGCTGGCGGTGGCATTTTGCGTCGCGCTGATCGTCGCCGGGCTGTATTTACGACTCGCACGCGGGCGCGTGCTGGACCTGCCCAACGAGCGTAGCTCGCACGACCGACCGGTGCCGCGGGGCGGCGGAGTCGCGATCCTGGCAGGGTTCATCGTCGGACTGGTCGTCTGGTTGCTGAGCGGCAATGCGCTCTCGATTCGCGCGATTGGCTGGCTCATCGGTGCGCTGTTGATCGCGGGCGTGTCGTTCATAGATGACCTCAGGTCCCTGCCCGCCGGGCTGAGATTGGGCGTGCACGTGCTCGGCGCGCTCCTGCTGACGGCAGCAGGCGCACAAAGTGGAGAGCTGTCGCTGGCCGTGGCCGTGCCGCTCGCATTCGCCTGGGTGGCCCTGGTTACGAACGTCTACAACTTCATGGACGGCATCGACGGACTCGCTGCGTCCCAGGCGGTCTTCGCCGGTGCAGCTCTTGCAATCGCTGGAACATTCGTCCACAACCCGCTGGTCGCCATCGGCGGCGGGTTGTGCGCCGCCGCCTCGGCGGGTTTTCTCATCTACAATCTGCCGCCCGCGCGCCTGTTCATGGGCGATGTCGGCAGCACGTTCCTGGGCTTCAACTTTGCTGGTTTGAGTCTGCTCGGAAATCTCGGAGTGGGTGGCGGCAAACTGCCGATCGAGTTCGGTGTGGTCGTCCTCGCGCCATTTCTTTTCGACAGCCTGGTGACGCTGGGTCGACGGATTCTGCGCGGGGAGCGCTGGTATGAAGCGCACCGCTCCCATTTCTATCAGCGGCTCGTCGTGCGTGGGCTGTCACACGCGCAGGTGACGGCGCTGTACGCGGGACTGGCGGTGCTCGCGGCCGCGGCAGCGCTCGGTGGCCTGGTGCTGGACCAGCCGTTGCGGCAAGCGCTGGCGGTTGTGGCGTACCTGCCGATGCTCGCCGTGGTCCTGCTGGTGTGGCGATTGGAATCCTCGCACGTTGTCACTCCGTAAGCACTGATGACCCGCATCTGCATGCTCGGACTCGGCTACATCGGTCTGCCGACGGCGAGCATGTTCGCCGTCGCTGGGCAGACGGTCATCGGGGTCGATCCATCTCCGCGCATCCAGCATGCGCTCGCTTCTGGCAGCTTGCCGATCGAAGAACCCGAGCTGAAGACCCTCGTGACGGCCGCTTTGAATTCAGGCAACCTGCGCGTCCAGACGCGCCCCGAGCCGGCGGACGTGTTCATCATCGCCGTCCCGACACCGCTCGACGAATCGACGAAACGCGCCGACCTGAGTTTTGTGAAGCAAGCCGCGCGCGACATCCTGCCGTATGTGCGGCGCGGCAATCTGGTGGTGTTGGAGTCGACCGTGCCTCCGGGCACGACGCGCGAGGTGCTTGCTCCGATACTCGCGGAATCCGGCTTACGGCCTGGGCATGACCTGTGTGTCGCGCACTGTCCGGAGCGCGTCCTGCCCGGTCGGATCCTGTTCGAGCTTGCCGAAAATGACCGTATCGCTGGCGGCCTGACCCCTGGCTGCGCCGAGCGCGCTGCCGAGGTCTACGGCTCGTTCGTCAAGGGCGCGATCATGCGCACCAGCGCCACGACCGCTGAACTGGTCAAGGTCATGGAAAATACCTACCGCGACGTCAATATCGCGCTGGCGAACGAGTTCGCCTTGATCGCCGAGCGGATAGGCGTCGACGTGTGGGACGCGATTCGACTGGCCAACCACCATCCGCGGGTCAACGTGTTGCAGCCGGGGCCTGGCGTCGGCGGACACTGCATCGCGGTCGACCCATGGTTTCTGGTCGGCGCAGCGCCCGATGAGGCACACCTGATTCGATCCGCGCGCGCGGTGAATGACGCCATGCCCACGCACGTGCTGGCGTTGTTGGCCGAGATGGCGGCGCCTCCTGCGCCAATCGCTCTGCTCGGCCTGACGTACAAGGCTGAGGTCGACGACGTCCGTGAAAGCCCGGCGCTGGAGGTGGCCCGTCAAGCGGTCGCAGCCGGGTACGGTGTCCGTCTGTGCGATCCGCATGTGACTGCTGATATGCCAGGACTGCCGGCCAAGCCACTTCCCATCGAGCAGGCTCTCAGCAGCGCAGAGGCGGTCGTGCTGCTGGTCAACCACAAGGCGTTCGTGGAGCTCGATCTCGACCTGGTCGCGGCACTTGTCGGGCGCAAGCAGCTACTCGATGCGCGAGGAGCGGTCGATGTTTCGGCCTGGCAGGCGCACGGCTTTACGGTGCGCGTGTTGGGCAGCGGTGCGCCCAGCTTCGAGCACGCTCGATCGCACGTATGAAGGGCCTATCGAGCGCGCCGCTTCGATTCAGCCCGACGCTGCCGCAGCTCATGGCGCTGGACGCGCTCGTCGGTGCCGCCGCGTATGCGCTGGCGATGGTCTTGCGTTTTGTCGACGAAGGCAGCGTACCGACCACGTACGCACAGCGACTGGTGCCCTGGATCGTCATCGCCGCCGTCGTGCAAATCGGCACCGGTGAGCTCATGTCTCGGCTGAGGCGGCCGACGTCGCGGCTGGCCCGGCGGCCGATCGCTCCGTTTCTCCTGGCGACGGGGACCTCGCTGGTCGTCGTCCTGGTGATCAACGACGTGCTGCTGCGCGACGCGCTCGCGTGGCGCTTGCCGCACTTTGTCGCTATCGTCGCACCGCTGCTGGCGGGCGCTGCGAGCGCGGCCCTCCGGTTGGCCGCAGCGCGTTCCATCGACCTGGAAGAGCTCCTGCCGCGCCGCAGCGTGCCACTGGACGCCTCGGCCTGTCGTGCCGTGCTGGCCAACAAGCGAATTCTCATCACGGGCGGGGCAGGATCGATTGGCGCCGAGCTGGCGCGCCAGGCCCTCGGCTTTGGCGCGGAGAGCGTGCTCGCGGTCGACATGAACGAGACGGGCCTGTACGAGCTGGAAGGCGAGCTCGCGTCATCCAGAGTCGGCACGTGCATCGCCGACGTCGTCGACGGGCGCAGGATGCAGGAGCTGTTCATCCAGGTCCGGCCTCATATCGTGTTTCACGCCGCCGCCTACAAGCACGTGCCACTGGTCGAGGCCAACCCGGACCAGGGCTTCCTCACGAATGTGCTGGGGACCTTATCCGTGTGCGAGGCGGCGATGGCTTCGGGTGCCGAGCGTGTCGTGGTGATCTCGACCGACAAAGCGGTGAACCCGTCGAGCTTCATGGGCCTGACCAAACGCGTGGCGGAGTTGATCGTGGCCGCCATGACGCCTGCGCAGACTCGGACCGTATTCTCCACCGTGCGTTTCGGCAACGTCCTGGGCAGTCGCGGCAGCGTCGTCCCGACCTTGATCCGACAGATCGAGTCCGGCGGTCCGCTCACCATCACGGATCCCGATGCGCAGCGTTTCTTCATGACGCTCGCCGAAGCGGCTCAGCTGGTGCTGGTGGCATGCGCCTTCGATGGGCCCGGCGGGGTTTACGTCCTCGATATGGGCGAGGAGGTCCGCATCGAGCAGTTGGCCGAACGCCTCATGCGACTGAAAGGCGTCCGACCTGGTCGCGACCTGAGCATCCAGTACGTTGGCTTGCGTCCTGGCGAGAAGCTGCGCGAAGAGCTGCATGCTGCAGACGAACGCCTGGCCCCGACCGACCACGCGATGGTCTGGCGAGTCGTCGCGGCCTACGACGTCGACGGCGTGGCCGTGCTCGACGGTGTGCGAGAGCTCGACCGGCAGCGTCGAGCGGGAGAGCTGCGACCTTCTGACTACGCGTCGCGTCTACGCGCGCTCGTCGAGACAGCAGTCCAACCGACGCAGGCGGTTGCCTCGCGCTAACGCCGCGCTAGCCAGAGCGGTGCGGCTCGGGCCGACGCTGCGCACCGCGCGCTATCTGCGGCCGGAGCAGCTAGTCGCTCGCGTTGCATTCATGGCTGAACGCCGTCTGGCGGCCGCACGGCCTGAACTGTTGCCGCGGATCTATGCCAGCCGCCTCGCGCGCGTCTTGTCTTCAACGGTCGATGCGGGCCCGATATGGCGCTGGCCAGCGGCGCCTCTGGATCCAGCGGCGCGCGCACGGGTCGATCAGGTCGACGATCTCATCGGCGGGCGCTACACGTTCCTGAACGAGATGCGCACGACGGCCGAAGGTGCTTCGCGGCTGTGGAGCTTCCACTACCACGGCTTCGAGTACGCGATCGCTCTCGCCGTGGCCGCACGGCGCGGCCGGCGCGAGGCCGCCGAGCGACTGCGAGGACTGATCGCCGATTGGCTGGCGGCACATCCCATCGACGTCTCGGATGCCTGGCACCCGTTCGTCGTCTCCGAGCGGCTCATGGCCTGGCTCGTAGTCACGGATCTCTTGCCCGAGCTCGGGGCTGTGCTGCGCCAGCCGATTCTGCTGCATGCCGTGTACCTCGACCGACACCTGGAGCACGACGTCGGCGGCAACCACCTGCTCAAGAACCTCGTGGCGCTCCTCGAGGCGGGCTGCGCCTTTGACGGACCCGCGCCGACCGCATGGCGACAGCGTGCTTCCTCAGGCTTGGGACGCGAGCTGCGTCGCCAGGTGCTGCCGGATGGCGGCCACTACGAACGCTCGCCGATGTACCACCTGCTCGTCCTGGCGGACCTGCTCGCGGCGCTGTTTCCCGCGGGCCGGCGCGAGCTTCCGATCTCTGTCGATCTGGCCAGGGCAGTCCGAGCGATGCAGAGTGTCGCGACCATACTCGTGCATCCTGACGGTGAGATACCGCTGTTCAACGACAGCGTCCTGGGCGAGGCCCCGCGTCCGTCGGAGCTGATCGGCCCGAGTACCGAGCCGACGGGCCCGTGCTTCCCCTGGACGGGCTACGCGGTGCTACGCGCGGGCGAGGGTGTCTTGATCGCCGATTGTGGCGCGCCGGGGCCGGACGACCTGCCCGCCCACGTGCACGCTGATGCGTTGAGCTTCGAGCTTTCGATCGGTTCGCAGCGAGTCCTGGTTGACGGCGGTGTCTTCGACTACAACGCTGGTCCGCTGCGCGATCGGCTGCGGGGTACTGCTTCGCATAACACCGTCGGGATCGACGGCGCCGATCAGACCGAAGTCTGGGGCGCCTTTCGCGTTGGCCGACGCGCGCGCGTCACGTTGTCGCGGTGCAGCGATCGCCTGCTCGTCGCTGAGCACGACGGATACGCACGCCTGGGCGTGCGGCACGAACGGCGTATCGACGCGGTTGATGGCGTCGGCTGGCGCGTGCTGGACACGCTGACGGGGCGAGGCGCGCACGTCGCGGATGCGCGTCTACGATTGCATCCGTCGCTGCACTGGCAGGCGAATAGCCAGCGCTGGCTGGCGTGCGACGCGTCGGGGCGCGTGTTGCTTCAGGTGCGTCCAATCGGGCGGCCAGTTGTCACTTTGGAACGCGGTATCTACGCCGAGCGCTTCAACCAGCTTCAGGACGTCCAGGTACTGCGCATGCAACGCGAGGGTGATCTCCCGCATGTGTTCGGGTGCTGGCTCCTGTTGCCTGGCGCCGAGCCGGTCGTGGTCTAGCGTTTCACGACCGACCAAGCAGCAGGTGCAGATCCCCGAACTCATGCCACAGGTACCGACCTTCGAGCGCCGCGGCGTAGGCGCGTTCCAGGTGCCTGCGGCCGGCGATCGCCTCCAGCATCATCAGGTGGCCGGCCGTCGGCTCGTGCAGACCAGTGAGCAGGCTATCCACTACCTGCGCGCCGCGTGCGGGATTGATGACGACGTCTGTCCAGGCGTGCGTGGGTACCACCTCGTCGTCAATGACGGCGCTCTCCAACGCGCGCACCACGGTCGTGCCGACCGCGATCACACGACGGCCCTCGCGACGCGCCACGTTCACGGTGAGCGCGGTACGGGGCGGGATCCAGAACTCTTCCGGGTACGGCCGCTCGTGCCCTTCAAGACTTGCCACACCCGTATGCAAGGTCAGCGTCACGAACTGGATGCCGCGATGCGCCAGTTGCTCGAGCACATCAGGGCTGAACGCACGTCCCGCTGAGGGCATCTCGGCCGAGCCGACCGGCCCGGCGTAGACGGTCTGGTACGCGGCAATCGGCCACTCTCGAGTGACGTATGGATACCTGATCGGCCGACCGTACCTGTGCAGATACGTGCCCAGATCGCCGGTGCCGATCTTCGCGATCCACAGGCGCTGCGAGTCCGTATAGGGCGCGAGCAGCTGGGCGGTAACGCCGCCCGGCAACTGCAAGGACTCGCCGGAGCTTATGTCTGTGTGGCGGGGCTCCACTGCCCAGAGGTCTTCAATCAGGTGAGTGGAGAAATGGAGCGTCAGCGTGCTCCCGTCGCTGCGTCGGGCGGTGACCGCGGACGGCAGCGTGCCCGAGTCGTTGGCTACCAGGAGGTCGCCAGGTCTGAGGACATCGGGCAGCTCGAAGAACCGATGGTGCTCGATATGCGCGCCGTCGCAGGAGGTCACGAGCAGACGTACGTGGTCGCGCGAGATGCCTCGCGCTTCGGGCGGCTCGTGCGCCTCGAGCTCGGGCGGGAGTACGAAGTCGAAAGCTCGCCGCGTTGTGGTCTGGTCCAGCATGGACGTGCTCCCTCAGACCGAGATCAGCATGCGCTGGGCTTCGAACCGGCCAGTCGGCGCGGTCTCGTCGAGCAGTTGGACGAACACGGGCGCGACCACTTCTGGCCCGGGCAGATGCGACAGGTCCACGCCGGGTTCGGCCGCTCGATGCATGGCCGTATCCATGTCACCCGGATCGACCACGTACACGCGCAAACCCGTGCCTTCCAGCTCCTCCGCCAGGACGCGCGACAGTTGCTCCAGCGCGGCTTTGCTCGCGCCATAGCCGCCCCACGTGGGGTACGCCTGCACGGCCGCGTCCGAGGTGACGTTCACGATCAGACCTGATCGTTGCGCACGCATGTGCGGTAGGACCGCCTGGATGAGCTGCAGCGGCGCGACCACGTTGACTCGGAGGATGTCTTCGAATTGCCCGGGTGAAAGCTCCGCCAGGGGCTGCATCGGTGATGGACCGAGCTCCGATGCGTTGTTGATGAGCACGTCGATGTGCCCGAAGCGCTCCAGGCCAGCGCTGACCAGCCGTTCAACGTGCGCCCGATCGGCCACGTCGCCTGGGACGGCAAGCGCATCAGGCAGACCGGTGGCGGCAAGCTGTAGGTCGTGCGCTCCCCGAGCGGTCAGGATCAATTGGATTCCACGCGCGGCGTACGCGCGAGCGATCGCCAGACCAAGCCCGCGCGAGGCGCCAGTGATCAAAGCAACCGTGTTTTGTCTATTCATGGCGTTGCCGAGATCATCGCGCGCGGCTGATGGTCCCGCCTTCGAGCGGCCGGCCAGTTCAGGACCTGTCTCAATGGACAGTACACTGGCGGATCGGATGGCTGAAGCTGAACAGCTTGCGGAACAACTGGAGGCGGAGCTCGCGCGAGTCAACGACGAGCTGGCGGCAATTGCGGAGCCGCGCTGGTCGAACAGTGTGACCCAGTCAGAGGGGTGGAGCGTGGGGCACACCGCACATCACATCGCCGAGGGATACGCGCTGAACCGGACGTGGATCGAGAAGGCTACGAGCCAGGGCCACCCGGTGGTATTGGACCCCGCGATCGACATTCCTGCCCAGAACGAGGCCAACGCGCGGTGTCTGGCGGAGCACGGGGACGAGCCACGTGAACAGACGCTCCGACTTTTGCAGGCGAATGCTCAGCAGCTTGTCGCGACGGTGCGGGCTCTCAGCGAAGACCGGCTGGAGGCGCCGATGATGGTGGTGGCAGGCAGCACGCGGACTGGCCGGGAGCTTGCGCTGGGCATGCCCCTGTTTCATGCCAATCGGCACCTGGAGAGCATCCGCGCCGCGCCCTAGAGGAGCCCGCGCTGGGAGGCCAACGCGACTGCCTGTGCACGATTGTCGGCGCCGAGCTTGCGAAAGATCGAGCTGACGTGGAACTTCACGGTCCGTTCGGTGATCGATAGCGACCGGGCGATCTGCTTGGTCGGTAATCCGTCCGCCACGAGCCGAAGCACCTCGCGCTCGCGTTGGGTCAGCGCCAGGCTCGATTGTCTCGGCGCCTGGACTGCCGCGAGCACCGTGCTCGCGATGCGCGGCTCGAGATACGAGCTTCCACTGGAGACCGCACGGATGCCGCGCGCGATCTCCTCGCCGCTGGCGCCCTTCAACAGGTAGCCGCGCGCGCCGGCGCGGATGGCGCCGAGCACGCGCTCGTCCGTGTCGTAGGCGGTGAACACGAGGATTCCCAAGCCTGGCCGTGCTTCGAGAAGTCCTGGAATCGCATCCACGCCGTGCAGTCCGGGCATCTCCAGGTCGAGCAGGACGACGTCAGGCTGTTCGCGGCGGACGAGGCTCAGCGCTTCATTCGCCGACGCCACGGAGTCGACTACCTGGAGGTCTGCTTCGTCCTCCAGCACTGCGACCAGGCCCTGCCGCACGACGGGGTGGTCGTCTACGACGAGGACGCGAATTCGCTCCTGGGTCATGCCGACGCTGAGAGTGGAACGCGCGCCGTCACACGCGTCCCGCGGTCGCGGGCGCTGGTGATGTGGAGTGTGCCGCCCACGAGCCGTGCACGTTCGCGCATGCCGATCACGCCCTGCCCAGACGAAGGACTACGTGGAGAGAAGCCCCGCCCATCATCCTCCAGCGTGAGCACCACAGCGCCACCGCGCCGACGTAGCGTCAGCTTCACCGAGCGTGCGCGTGCGTGTTTTCTCACGTTCGTCAACGCCTCCTGTGCGATGCGGAACAGCTCCGCTTCCGTTCGGAGCGGCAAAGGCGGCAGTGACGAATCCGCCTGCACTTCGACCGGTACGCCTGTGGCGGACGTGAACCCGCGCGCAAGCCCCGTCAGAGCCTCGGCCAACGGTTTTCCCGCAAGCGGGGTGCTGCGGAGGTCGAGCACCGACCGGCGCGCCTCGTCCAGGTTCTGTCGCGCCATCGCGAGCGCCAGCTCCAGTCGCTCGCGCGCCTGCTCCGGGCGCGACTCCAGTCGTTTCAGTGCGCCTTCGATATTCAGTGCGATGCCCGTGAGTCCCTGCGCAAGCGTGTCGTGGATCTCACGTGCGATCCGCGTTCGTTCCTCTGCTCGCGCCAGGCGGGTCGCATCTTCCGCCAGGCGCGCGCGTTCGACGGCGATCCCAACTTGATAGGCGATGGTGGACAATAACTGAAGCTCGTCCGCCGTAAGCGTGCGCCACTCCAGGCCCGTCACGTTCATGATCCCAAGCGGTTTGTCCTGAAAGTACAGCGGGATGCTGGCGTGGTAGCGGAGTCCAGCCGCCATGGCCGCCGTCTTGCCGCGAAATGCCGGCTGGAGCCGACTGCACTCCATCACGTCGATGTTCGTCGGCGTCAGCTCACCGTCACGAAATTCGTCGGTGCACCAGCAGCGACGCTGGCCCGCCATGCGGATTCGCTCCTGCAAATAGGGCGGCAGCTCGCGTTCGGCGGCATCGTAGAACCGATTCGTCTCGTGATCCAGCAGCCATACCCAGCCGGTGCGAAGTCCAAGCAAGTCGCCTACCAGCTCCAGGGTGCGTTCCAGCGCGAGCCGAATGTCGGCGGAGGTGTACAGTGCCTCAGCGACGGCGTTCAGAACGTCGACCGCAGATTCGCGCGACACGGCTCACACTTCGGTGACGACCGGTAGAATCATCGGACGTCGGCGCGTCCGCTCGTACACGAACGAATTCAGAGTCTCGCGCACCTTGCTCACGAGATACCCAACGTCCGGCTGTCGCTGATCTGCACCGGCCAGCGCCGACTCGATGCGCTCGCGCGCTTCATCGAATAGCCCGTCAGTATCCGTGTCTTGTTGCAGAAAACCTCTCGAGACGAAGTCTGGACCGCTCAACAGCTCGCCCGTCTCTCTATCCAGCGTCACTGAAACGAACAGGACTCCGTCAGCCGCGAGGCGTCGTCTGTCGCGCAGAACCACGTTCGTCACCTCGCCAACGGTCAGTCCATCGACGAGCACTGAACCGGACTGGATGGATTCCTCGCGGGCAGCTCCGTCTGCTCCAAACGCCACAACGTCCCCGATTTCGGTGAGAAAGACGTTCTCACGTGGAACTCCGCATTCGACCGCCAGCTCGCGGAACAGCCACAGCATACGGTGTTCGCCATGCAGCGGCACGACATAACGGGGACGGACGAGCTTGATCAGGTGTTTCAGCTCCTCGCGGCTCGCGTGTCCACTCACGTGAATGCGCGGATCGATCATCTGATACACGACGCGTGCGCCGCGCCGGAAGAGATTGTCGATCGAGCGGGCGACCGACTCCTCGTTGCCGGGCACCGGGCTGGCACTGAAGATGACCGTGTCACCCGGCTGGATTTTCACCAGCGGGTGATCACCACGCGCGATTCGACTCAGCACGCTGGTGGGTTCGCCTTGACTTCCTGTTGACAGCAGGACGAC
>JAFAPL010000874.1 GCA_019247135.1 Chloroflexota bacterium
GTTCATCGAGGGCCAGGACCCGTTCGATCGCGGCAAAATTGCCGACGTGTTGCGTCGCCGTTTCTACTGGCCGCAGCGGGTGGTGGGCGCGCTCGATTACGGCCTCTGGGATATCGCTGGTAAGGCGTTCAATCAGCCGATTTACAAACTGCTCGGCGCCACGCGCGAACGCGTTCGCGCATACGGGTCGACCATCCATCATGCGACGGACGAACGCTTCATCGAGACCGTGCTGGCCTGTCGTGAACGCGGGCTCACGGCCGTCAAGCTGCATCCGTACTGCAACTTCGAGGACGACCTGCGACTCGTTTACAAAGTGCGCAAGGCCGTCGGCGACGAGATGCGCTTGATGATCGACACGCTTGTCTATCCGGCGCCGTACACGCGGGACCAGGCGATGCGGATGGGCCGCGCCCTCGACGAGCTCAATTTCTGGTGGTTCGAGGATCCGCTTCCCAAAACCGATCTGGACGGCCTGGCGGATCTCACGCGCGAGTGCCGTGTGGTCCAGATTCGCGCCGCCGACCGCGTCGAGCACATCTCCGAGTACGCCGCGATGCTTCGCCACCGATGCATGGACATCATGGCGGGTCCGGCTTCGTTTGGCATCACCGACCTGATGAAACTTGCTGGCATGGCAGAGGCGCACAACATGAAAATGGAGCCGCACGACTTCGGCGGTGGCACGGCCAGCCTGCACGTCTTGCTGGCTACTACGAATGCCGACTATTACGAGCAAGCAGTTCCCGATGGCTGCTTCGACACCTCCATTTATTCGGACGTGTACGAGGACCCGGTGCTTGCCGGTTTTGACGGGTATATCAACGCGCCGACGAAACCAGGTCTTGGCTTCGGGATCAATCTGAAAGAGGCGGAGAAAGTCACGGTCGAACGGTACTGATCGCAGGGGGCTGGCGTGAATCGTCGAAATTTCTGCAGGGTTGCACTCGGTTTCTCATCTTCTCTCGCACTAGCGGCGTGCAGTCGGCCAGCGCCGAGCGCGGCTCCGGCCAGCACGCCAGCACCGGCGATCGCGGGCGCAACCGCCCAGGTGCCGCAGCCGGCATTGGCGCTGCCGACCGCAACGGCTGCGGCGCCGGCTGCCACAGCACCCGCGGCCTCGGGCGCGATCAAGAAGGGCGGCACGTTCACGCTGGCCAAACCAGCCGGGATTACCCAGTTCGATCCACTGCAGGCGGGGCCGGAGAACTACGCGTGGATGCGCGGGCTGTACAACTCGCTGCTGCACTACGACGCGCAGCTGAATCCGCAACCCGAGCTTGCCGAATCATGGGATTTTGCCGCTGACGGGCTCACGCTGAGCTTCAAACTGCGTCAGGGTGTCAAATTCCACACTGGCCGAGAGTTCACGTCAGACGACGTGAAAGCCAGCGTGGATTTCGCCAAACAGGACTCCACCGCGCCGCTGATCGTTGCCTATCGAACGATCAGCAGCGTTGAAACACCTGACAAATACACAGCCGTTCTCCGTTTCGACAAGATCAATCCGAGCATTTTCGACGCGATCGAGACGCTGTACATCATCGACAAGGACACGATCGATCAGCGCGCAAATATGGCCGTCGGCACCGGTCCGTTCAAGTTCGACAAGTACGTGCCGAACGATCGGGTCGAGATGGCGGCCTTCGACCAGTACTGGGAAACGGGCAAGCCGTACCTGGATCGATACGTCGTGCGTCAGATACCAGACCTGTCCAGCATGGCGATCAACCTGGAGTCCGGCGCGGTCGACTGTATCTGGCAGCCGGGCTACGTCGACCTGGCGCGCCTGCGAGACGAAGGCAAATATGGGGTCGACCCGGGCGCGCCCGGCGCATTCATGTTCGCACTCGAACTCAACACCAGGGCCGAGCCGTTCACCAACAAGCTGGTGCGCCAGGCGATGGCCTGGTCAATCGACCGGGCGCGCTTCTGCAAGACAGCACTGCAGGGCTTTTCTGAGCCAGCAACACTGATCTGGCCCAAGCACTCATGGGCGTATTTTCCGGACCTGGCAGGTACGATCGGTTTCGATCTCGACAAAGCCAGAAGCTTGCTCAAGCAGGCCGGCTACGACAATGGCTTCGACCTCGAGCTCTTGAGTACGTCCAAACTCGGGCCCGGGCACAAGGAACTCGCCCAGATCATTCAGGGAGATCTGAAGAGCATCGGCGTCAACGCGAACATCAATGACGTCGAATCCGCGGTCGCCTCCGACCGGGAAAACAAGCAGGATATTGTCGCCGTCATCCACACGTTCGGACGAAGCAATCGCGATCCGGGCTCCGTTTTCGCGGGCACGAAATCGCTTGCCTCAGACAAAGAAGGCGGTTGGACGCGCATCGATTCGCCAACCTACGATCAACTCCGGACGGACTTGCAATCCACGCTCGACCGTACGCAGCGCACGCAAACAGCGCACAAGATCGAGGAGCTTCTACTGGACGAATGCTTCAATAATCCAGTGGCCTATCAACCGCGTGGCTTCGCGTACGCCAACTACGTGAAGGGGATCACATACAACATGGACAACTCGCCGTACGTGGGAGATATCTGGTTGGACCGCTGATGCTCGGCTACGTGTTCCGTCGCATCGCACAGATGATTCCGGTGCTGATCCTGGTGTCCATCATCGTGTTCGGACTCATGCGTATGGTGCCGGGCGACCCAGCGCAGATGGCTATGGGCGCGGATGCGAACGCCGATCCAGCCGCGCTTGCAGCACTGCATCACCAGATGGGACTCGACCAGCCGATCCCGGTTCAGTACGTGCTGTGGGTCCGCGACATCGCCGTTGGCAATCTGGGCCAGTCGTATCTGAGCCGGCTGCCAGTGGCCCAGCTGATCGGCGACGCGTGGCCAGCCACTGCTGAGCTCGCAATTGCGGCGCTTCTCATCTCAGTGGTGGTCGCCCTGCCGCTCGGCATCAGCGCGGCCCTGCATCATGGCTCCAGGTTGGACGTGGGCGTGACTGTGTACACCGGGCTGGCACTTGGAGTCCCGAACTT